>DATHAP010000159.1 GCA_035489715.1 Actinomycetes bacterium | reverse complement strand
CGACCGGGTCGGCCGACGCCCGGGGATGATCGCCGGCGGCGCCCTCGCCACGGTGAGCCTCGGTGCGCTCGCCGTCCACGAGTCGCTGGCCGTCTACGTCGTCGCGATGGCCTTCTTCGGCGTCGCGTCGGCATTCCTCACCGTGGCACCGAGCGCCGCGGTCGGGGACGTCGTGTCCGGCCGGGGCGGCACGGTGGTCGCCGCCTTCCAGATGGCGGCCGACCTCGGAGCGGTTGTCGGGCCGCTGCTGGCCGGCTGGCTGTCCGATGCCTACGGCTTCTCCGCCGCGTGGGGCGTGACCGCCGGCGTGATGGCCTCCGCGCTCGTCATGGCACTGCTCTCGACCGAGACACGTCACCGCCCGTCACCCGCCGCGACACAACCGGCGCCGGGCTCGACCGGCTGACCGCGCTCAGGCCGGGTCGTCGCGGAGGAAGTCGAGGACCACGGCGGCGAAGAGGGGTGACTCGCCCACGTCGTAGTGCGTGGTGCCGGGGATGATCGCTAGGGCGTGGCCGCCCTTGGGTCGGCCCTCCCCCATCCAGCCGCCGTCGCGCTGGCCGCCGTCGAGCAGGCCGAAGACCTCGACGTAGTGGCTGGGCGGCGCCATGTCGGCATCCGCCGCGGCGATCAGTGTCGGCACCTGCAGGCCGCGGACCTCCTCGGTGAAGTCGAAGTCGTGCGACATGAGCTCGCCGACCTTGTCCAGCAGCCGGGGGAAGTCCTCGGGCCGCGGCGCGACACGCTGGTAGAGGTCGTACATCGGCGTGCCCTTGAGGGACTCGGCGACCGCCCCGCTCACCTGGCCCTGCTGCGCCAGCATCTCCGGGTAGATCGCTGAGCGCCGGATGTTGGCCGAGAGCGACACCAGGCGGCGGACCTTGTCCGGGTGCCGCACCGCTGTCATCGTCGCGACTCCGCCGCCGAGAGAGAAGCCGACGACATCCGGGCGGTCGAGCCCGAGGTGGTCGATCATTGCGGCGACGTCGTCGGCCATCAGCCGCAGGTCGAGCGGCCGGTCGATGTCTTTCGTGCGGCCGTGCCCCTGCAGGTCCACCGTGAAGACCTGGTGACGCGCGGCCAGCGCCGGCAGCACCGGGCCGAACGTCTCCCCCGACATCAGCCCGCCGTGCAGCAGGATCAGCGGCCGCCCCGACCCGTGGGTCGCGACCCAGAGGCTGATGCCGTTGACCTCGACGTAGCGGCCGGATCGCTGTGCGTCGGTCGATTCGTCGGTGGTGGTCATCTGGTGCTCCTCAGCTCGCGGCGGTGGGTGCGGTGGACGCGCTGCCTGTCAGACCGTGAGCCGGGAGCAGACTCATCGGTCGACCAGCCGCCGCGCGAGCCGCGCAGCGGTCTCGGGGTGGTCGGCCGCGAGCAGCCCGGTCGCCGCGAGGACGTAGTCGACGTCGACGACGGTCCGGGCGTGCTCGGGGACCGGCCAGCCGCCGGCGAGGTCGCGGGTGGCCGGCCCGAGCACCTGTCGCCTGAGCTGCGCGGAGCCGTGGCGCAGGACCCCGCCCGAGCCGACGACCAGGGCCACCTCGCGCAGGTCCTTGCCGCCCCGTCCGTGCCGGCGCAGGGCCACGGTCACCGCGAGCTCGGCCAGCCGGGCGTCCGTGGCGCGGTCCGTGTCGTCGGCTGGGAGGAAGCCGGTGTCGCGGGCCCGGCGCTCTGCCGACGTACGCAACGAACGTTCTTCGTCGGCGGTGACGAGCCGCTCGGTGACCGCGGCGTCGACGACGCCGACGGCGCCCCACCGCATCCCCAGGTCGCCCTCGACGGTGCGGCTGCGCCACATCACCTCGACGACCTCCTTGCGCAGCACCGCGTCCTCACCCTGGGGCGTCACCACTGAGTAGACGTCGGTCGTCGCTCCGCCGACGTCGACGACGAGCACGTCGCCCGCCCCCGGCACGGCGCCGGCACCGTCGGCGAGCACCTCGACACCGGCCAGCACGGCGTCCGGGGTCGCCGCTCGGACCATGGCCGGGAAGTCGGCCCGCCGCGAGAGCTTCTTGCCGCCGATGACGTGGTGGATGAAGACGTCACGGATGGCGGCCCGGGCCGGGTGCGGGTCCAGACGGCCGATCTCGGGCAGCACGTTGGCGGCCGCGGTGACCCGCCTGCCCCCGGCGCTCAGCACCTCGACGACCTGGTCTCGCGCGTCCGCGTTGCCGGCCACGACCACCGGCGCGGAGAGCCGGCTGCCGGCCAGCGCTGCCGCGTTGTGCAGCAGCACCTCGGCGTTGCCCCCGTCGGTGCCGCCGACGAGCAGCAGCACGTCCGGTCGTGTCTCACGCAGCGCGGCGATGTCTGCGCGGCCCATCGGTCCGGCCGCGACGTGCACCACGCGGGCGCCGGCCGACAGGCCCACCCGGTGACCCGCCTCGGCGGTGACCGCACGCTCGTAGCCGACCACGGCCAGCCGCAGCCCGCCGCCGGCGCTCGAGCAGGCGAGCACTTCGACGTCCACGGCCTCGCGGGCCGCCAGCTCGGCCAGGCAGCCGTCGATGCCGTCCATGACGTCGGTGGCCGCGGTCGTCGGGCGGGTCGCCGTCCCCAGCAGCGCGCCGCTGCCGAGCTCGACCAGTGCCGCCTTGGTGAAGGTCGACCCGACATCGACGCAGGCGACGCAGACGACGGCGTGGGCCACCTAGCCGAGTGCCCTGGTGAGGTCCTCCACGAGGTCGTCGACCGCCTCGATGCCCACGGAGAGCCGGACCAGGTCGTCGGGCACCTCGAGGGGGGACCCGGCCACCGAGGCGTGCGTCATCCGGCCGGGGTGCTCGATCAGCGACTCCACGCCGCCCAGCGACTCACCGAGGATGAAGAGCTCGGTGCGGTCGCAGACGGCGAGCGCCGCCTGCTCACCGCCGGCGACCCGGAAGGTCACCATGCCGCCGAACGCCTTCATCTGCTTGGCGGCCACCTCGTGCCCGGGGTGGTCGGACAGGCCGGGGTAGAACACCTCGGTGACCCGCGGGTGCGAGGCGAGCACCTCGACGACCCGCTCGGCGTTGGCGCAGTGGCGGTCCATCCGCACACCGAGCGTCTTGATGCCGCGCAGCACCAGCCACGAGTCGAAGGGGCCGGGCACGGCGCCCATCGCGTTCTGGAGGTAGGCGACCCGCTCACCCAGGTCGTCGTCCGCGAGCACGAGCGCTCC
>DATHAP010000158.1 GCA_035489715.1 Actinomycetes bacterium | reverse complement strand
GGTCCGGACGGTCCGGGTCCACACCGAGCTGGCGGACCCGCACCAGGGCCCGGGTCAGCGTCAGGTCGCCCAGCGTGATCGCGGTGAGGGCGGCCCAGACCGCCTCCGGTGGCGCGGCGATCCGGCGCTGGTGCACCTCCTGCACGTCGAAGACGGGGAGATGGGCGTCCAGCCGGGTCACCGCGACCTCCGGGTCGGAGTCGCCTTCGGCGAGGTCGGCGTCGCGGGCGAGGACGGCGCCGGCGCCGACGCCGACAGGTCCGCCTCGAGGGCGGCCCGGGACGCGACCCGGACCAGCTCGCGCATCGGGCCCAGGTCGCGGCCGGGCCGCCGGTGCCGCACCGCGGTGTAGGGGATGCCGAACACCGCGAAGACGACGCGCTCGACGGCCGGCCGGCTGGCCCGGCCGTAGAGCTCGCGGGCCAGCTGCGCGGCCAGCGCCTCGGCGGGCGCGTTGAGGTCGTCCAGCTCGTCGACGAGGTCGGCGGTCAGCCCCTCGCTCGACCGCAGCTCCTCGCGGCTGGCCATCGCGAGCAGGCGGGCGTCCTCCGGGTGCTGCGCCGCGAAGTCGATCGTTGCCAGGGCCACCGTCATCGCCCGGTCCAGGCCCGGCTCCGACCGCTCGGCCGCCGCGAGGAGGAACTCGTGGAACTCGCGGATCGTGCGGATCCAGAGCTGGGCCACCATCGCCGACCGGGACGGGAAGCGGTGGTAGAGCGAGCCGACCGGTGCGCCGCTGCGGGCGCTGACCGCCGCCGTTGTCACGCCACGAGGTCCCTCCGCGAGCAGCAGGTCACGCACGGCCGAGAGGATCTGCTCGTCGGAGTAGGTGCGGCGGCGCGCCATCAGGTCCTCGTCGCTCAGGCGCCGGGGCGCCGAGGGTCGTCGGCCAGCGCCGGGCGTCGGTTCTCCAGGCGGGTCACGGCGGCCCGCGACCTGGGCCGGCCCACGAAGGGGGACGTCGCCCGGCGCAGCAGCCGGACGTACGACGACCAGCTCGGCCGCGGCGCACCGAGGCCGTGGCCGACGTCCTGCGCCTTGGCCAGCGCGTCCTCGATCAGGGCGTCGTGCAGGGGCCGCCAGAAGAGCCGCCACGTCACGGTCATCGGGAACCGCGGCTCGAGGTCGGTCAGGTGCCAGAGCACGCAGCTGGCGGTGCCGGTTCCCTGCACCACGAACTGGTGGTGGCCGAGCAGCCCGCGCGGCCGGCCGAGGAACTCGAACGTCACGCTGCGTCCCGGCTCGTGGCTCACGACGCGGTAGCGGACCGGACCGTGCCCGCCGCGGCCGCCGGGCGTGACTCCCGGGAGATCGAAGTGCATCGCGGGCCACCGCTCGTGCGGCCACAGCCGGTCGCCCCGCCCGGCCAGGGTGTCGACGAGCTGACCGACCTCGTCGGCCGAGGCGGCGACCTCGCGGCGGTGGACGTTGAACACGGTCATGACGATGGCCCCAGTCGAATTAATGCAACTGCGCTAGACCGTATGCTCTAATTGCGGTGTGCGCAAGTGCCTGGACAGCCGTAGGGTGCGGATATTCTAGAAGACGTGCTCTACCAGGGGGATACCGCCGGACCGTCGGCCGCACCGATCCCCGCCGCGGCGGCTTGGGCCTGGGTGTTCGGCGTTGGCAGCTGGTGCGCGGCCGTCGGCTGGGACTGGCCGGCGGGGCACGGTCGCGCGCCGCTATCGCCGACCGTATGCGCGCTGGCGACCCGTCCATCGCGCGGGCGTTGTGGGTCACGGGGCTGCTGAAGATCGCCCTCGGCGTGGCCATGGTGGTCGCCTGGCGCACCGGGTGGGGGCCCGGCCCGGCTCGTGGCTGCTGCGGGCCATCGCGCTGGGGCTGTGCGGGTGGGGTCTGGCCGAGGGCGCCGTCGCCCTCGCCGTGCTGCTGGGGCTCGTGGACCCGCCGGAGGGTTGGCGCAACGGCTCGGTGGCCGTCTGGTACGCCGCGCTGTGGGGGCCGTTCTGGACGATCGGCGGACTGCTCTACCGGCGGGCCGCGGCGGCGCTCGGAGACCAGCCGGCCGGCCATGCGTCGACCTCGCCGGCCCCTCGTCGTGCCTGGCGCGCCCGAAGGGATTCGAACCCCTAACCTTCTGATCCGTAGTCAGATGCTCTATCCGTTGAGCTACGGGCGCACGGCTGAAACGGCCGGGGCAACTGTACAAGACCGGTGCGTCCCGGCCGAATTGCCGATCAGTCGCTCCGGTCGGCGTCGACCCCCGCTCAGTCGGGCGTCTCGTCGCTGCTGACCTGGACGTCGGGCTTCTTCACGTCGACGTCGGCCTCGCCACCGAAGTAGAAGAAGGCCCCGACCGCGACGGCGGCCAGGACGAGGATCGCCACCAGCAGACCGGTCACGGCACTGCCGGCGTCGCCGAGGCGACGGACGTGGGCTGGGGCGGGGGACTGAGCAGGTCGCATCGGGGTCGCTCCGCGTCGATCGGGGACAGGTCCTGGGCCGCCTCGGATTCCCACCGGGCCGCCATGGGTGAGGTACCCCACATCACCAGGGCCAATCGGCCCTACAGCCGACCGGTGTGAGCGGCGTAGTCTCCGCCACGGGAGGCGTCATGACAAGCGTTCAGGCAGATCCGTCTCACGACCCCACTGCCGCTGGGCGTGGCACACGGGTTACCGTGAGCAACCCCGCGACCGGGTCAGCCGGCGAGTCAGCCGGCGACGGCGGCACACCGGGGCTGCGGCCACCACGCGAAGGGACTGCACCGGCGATGACGGCACCCACGATCGACTCCCCCACGACCCACCGACGGCTCAACGACTGGGTGGCCGAGGTCGCCGAGCTGACCCAGCCGGACCAGGTCGTCTGGTGCGACGGCTCCGACGACGAGTGGGCGCGCCTCACCCAGGAACTGGTCGACGCCGGGACGTTGATCAAGCTCGACGAGTCGATCAAGCCAAACTCGTTCCTGGCCCGCACCGACCCCGGCGACGTGGCCCGGGTCGAGGAGCGCACCTTCATCTGCTCGGTGGACGAGGCCGACGCCGGCCCGACGAACAACTGGGTCGACCCGAGCGAGATGAAGGCCACGATGACCGACCGCTACCGCGGCTCGATGCGCGGTCGCACGATGTACGTCATCCCGTTCTGCATGGGGCCGCTCGAGGCCGACGACCCGATGTTCGGCGTCGAGATCACCGACAGCGCCTACGTCGTGTGCTCGATGCGGATCATGGCCCGGATGGGCAGCGCGGTGCTGGACCGGATGGGCGACGACGCGACGTACGTGCCCTGCCTGCACTCGGTGGGCGCCCCCCTCGAGCCGGGCCAGGCCGACGTGCCGTGGCCGTGCAACGAGGAGAAGTTCATCACCCAGTTCCCCGAGGAGCGGATGATCTGGAGCTACGGCTCCGGCTACGGCGGCAACTCCCTGCTCGGCAAGAAGTGCTACTCGCTGCGCATCGCCTCGGCGATGGCGCGCGACGAGGGCTGGCTCGCCGAGCACATGCTGATCCTCAAGCTCACCTCGCCGGAACAGCAGGTCTACTACGTCGCGGCGGCGTTCCCCAGCGCATGCGGCAAGACCAACCTCGCGATGCTCGAGCCGACCATCGAGGGCTGGAAGGTCGAGACGCTCGGCGACGACATCGCCTGGATGCGGTTCGGTGAGGACGGCCGGCTGTACGCCCTCAACCCGGAGTTCGGGCTCTTCGGGGTGGCACCCGGCACGGGATGGGACACCAACCCCAACGCGATGCGCACCATCGCCAAGGGCAACTCGCTTTTCACCAACGTCGCACTGACCGACGACGGCGACATCTGGTGGGAGGGCATGACCGACACCCCGCCCGCGCACCTGACCGACTGGAAGGGCCGCGACTGGACGCCAGAAATGGCTGCGGAAGAGCCGCCTGTGCCTTCCTCGCACCCCAACTCGCGCTTCTGCACGCCGATCACGCAGTGCCCGATCATCGCGCCGGAGTACGACGACCCGAAGGGCGTGCCGATCTCGGCGATCCTCTTCGGCGGCCGCCGCAAGACGACGATCCCGCTGGTCTACGAGGCCCGCGACTGGGTGCACGGCGTCTTCATGGGCGCGACGCTCTCGTCCGAGACCACCGCCGCGGCCAAGGGCGAGGTCGGCGTGGTGCGCCGCGACCCGATGGCGATGCTGCCCTTCATCGGCTACAACGCCGGCGACTACTTCGGCCACTGGGTGTCGGTCGGCAAGGAGGCCGACGCCTCCAAGCTGCCGAAGATCTTCTACGTCAACTGGTTCCGCCGCGACGAGGACGGCGGCTTCCTGTGGCCGGGCTACGGGGAGAACGGCCGGGTGCTCAAGTGGGTCATCGAGCGCATCGAGGGCCGGGCCGCCGCCGACGAGACCCCGATCGGCCACGTGCCGACGCCGGAGTCGCTCGACGTCTCCGGGCTGGACATGACGCCGGAGGCCTTGGAGGCGGCGCTGCGCGTCGACGTCGACGAGTGGCGGGCCGAGGTGCCGCAGATCCAGGAGTGGTTCGAGAAGATCGGCACCGACAAGGTCCCGGCCATGCTCATGACCGAGCTGGACGGCTTGCGGGCACGTCTCGGCGACGGCTGACCGGCCGGGTCGACGAGGAAGGCCGACGTCGGACAGGTCCGACGCCGGCCTTCATGGAACGAGCTCAGGACCTCAAGGGCCCTCGGGCTCTACGGAGGAGCGCTGGGGGGTGGTCACGCGGCCTCCTTCCAGTTGCCTGGAGTCGGAAAGTCCACGGTAGACCCGGAGTGTGCGGCCTGGTCAAGGACTGCGCGTGGGCCGTCTCAGCAGGCGGCGGCGACCGCTTGCGGCGCAATCGATTGCTGGTGCCCTCGAGTGGCCGGCTCCCGCGTGATAACCACCTCCCGGGCCCCCAGTCTTGACACCCTGACTGCGAACGATTGTAGTTGCCGCATGCCGCAGTGCCTGGTGCCCGGACGCAGGGCGGTCACAGGCGCCTCGCGGCTGCGGGCGGCGTGACCGGTGGCAGCGGCTCCGACCTGCTGGTCATCGTCGCGGCGATCGCCTTCGGCGCCTTCGTCAAGGGGGCGACCGGGGGCGGCCTGCCGCAGTTGGCGATCCCGGTCATGGCCGCGTTCGTGGGCGTCGAGCCGGCGGTCGTCGTGATGGCGATCCCCGGCGTGGTCGCCAACGGCTGGCTGGTCTGGACGCACCGGGAGGAGGCGCAACACACCCGCGACCTCCCGGTGATGCTGGTCGGTGGCGCCTTCGGTGCCGTCATCGGGACGCTGGCCCTCGATAACGCGGACGCCCGGGTGCTGTCCGGGATCCTTGCCGCGATCATCGTCGGCTACGTGGTCCTGTCCTTCGCCCGCCCTGGCTTCCACCTGCCGCCGCGGGTGACCCGGGTCGCGTCCCCTCCGGTGGGCGTCGCCGCCGGCGGCCTGCAGGGGGCGACCGGCATCTCCGGCCCGCTGCTGTCGACCTACCTGCACGGCTTCGGCCTGCGGCCGCGTGCCTACGTCTTCGCCCTGGCGACGCTCTTCTTCGGGTTCGCCCTGGTGCAGACCGTGTCACTGGTCGCCGTGGGCCTGTACACGCCGAACCGGCTGGCCCAGAGCCTGCTCGCGCTGATCCCGATCGCCGTCGCGCTGCCGCTCGGCACCTGGGCCGCGCGCAAGGTGTCGGTCGCGACGTTCAACCGGGTGGTCCTGGTGCTGCTGCTTGCTTCGGCGATCGCCCTCGCGCACCAGGCGGTGACCGACGGATGACCGACCACCGCGAGCCCGCCGACCGGCTGCCGACCATCGACGTGCACGCGCACTGCGTGCCGGTCGACGTCATGGACACCCTGCGCGCCGACGGCGGCCGCTACGGCATCGAGGTGGCCGACCGGGACGGCCGGTCTGCCGTGCTGATCGCCGGACGGGTGCAGACCCGGCCGATGTTCCCCGCGCTCATGGACCTGCCGCGCCGGCTCGCCGCCATGGACGTGGCCGGGGTCGACGTGCAGGTCCTGTCCAGCTGGATCGACCTGACGGCGTACGCCCTCGAGCCGGACGCCGGCGCACGCTATGCGCGGATGTTCAACGAGGCGCTGGTCGCGACGGCGGCCACGGCGCCAGACCGCTTCCGCACCCTGGCCACCGTGCCGCTGCAGGCGCCGGACCCCGCCGCCCATGAGCTGCGGCACGCCGTCTCGTCACTGGGGATGGACGGCGTCGAGATCGCGACCACCGTCGACGGCCGCGAGCTCGACGACCCGGACATGGCGCCCTTCTGGTCCGCGGCCGAGGAGCTGCGCGCCCTCGTCGTGGTGCACCCCTACGCGTCGCTGGCCGGGCGTGACGTGTCGCGCTACAACCTGAACAACCTGGTGGGCAACCCGGCCGAGACGACGATCGCGACCGCCCACCTGGTGCACGGCGGCGTGCTCGAGCGGCATCCCGGCCTGCGCGTCGTGCTGGTGCACGGCGGCGGCTTCGTGCCGTACCAGATGGGGCGGTGGGACCGCGGCTACTCGGCCGCCGCCGACGGCGCCGAGGAGCACCTGACCCGGCCGCCGAGCGACTGGCTGCGGCAGCTGTGGTTCGACACGGTCCTGCACTCGCCGGCGTCGCTGCGCTTCCTCGTCGAGGCCGTGGGCATCGGTCAGGTCGTGCTGGGCAGCGACTACCCGTTCCGGATGGGCGACCCGGACCCGGTGGCGACGGTGCGCGCAGTGCCCGGGCTCGAGGGCGACGACCTGGCCCGGGTGCTGTCAGGGAACCTCACGACCCTGCTTGAGGAGGTACGGCGGTGACGACGTCGTGACGGACTCCCCCGCGGCCACCGTGTCCTTGACCGTCAACGGGTCGGCGACGACGGTCACCGGCGACCCGGGCACCCCGCTGCTGCACGTGCTGCGGAACGAGCTGGGAATGGCGGGCCCACGCTACGGCTGCGGCGTGGGGCTGTGCGGCGCTTGCTTCGTGCTGCTCGACGGGGCTGCCGCACCGGCGTGCGACACACCGCTCTGGTCGGTCGAGGGCAGGACCGTGGTGACCGTCGAGGGGCTCGCCGAGGGTGAGGACCTGCACCCGCTGCAGCAGGCGTTCCTGGACGAGCAGGCGGCGCAGTGCGCGTTCTGCGTGTCGGGCGTGCTGGTCTCCGCCGCGGCACTGCTGGCGGAGAAGCCCACGCCCTCCGAGGGCGAGGTCGTCGAGGCTTTGGACCGCAACCTCTGCCGCTGCGGCGTTCAGCGACGGATGATCCGGGCCGTCCTGCGGGCGGCGGAGCAGTGACCGCCCGGCTCGGGGCCGCGGACCCCGACCGTCCCGCTCCGCAGGCGCCCGACGCCACCACGCCCAAGGACGTCGCCGCCAACCCGCGGCTCTCGACCTGGGTGCGCGTCGACGGCGACGGCTGCGTGCACGTGCAGGGCGGCAAGGTCGAGCTCGGCCAGGGCATCCTGACCGCGCTGACCCAGCTCGCCGCCGACGAGCTCGACCTGCCGGTCGACCGGGTGCGCGTCCACGGGGCCACCACTGCCGGCGGGCCGGACGAGGGTCCGACCGCCGGCAGCATGTCGGTCGCCGACTCCGGCGCGGCGGTCCGCGCGGCCTGCGCCCACCTGCGCCGGCTTCTCGACACCGCGGCCGCCGATGGCGTGCCGGCAGCCGAGGTCGACCTCGACGTCGACATCGATGTGTCGCTGCCTGCCAGGAAGCCGGCAGAGGGCGGCCTCACCGGCATCTCCGTCCCGCGGGTGGACCTGCCGGACAAGGTGCGCGGGCGCGCCCGGTTCATCCAGGACCTGGTCTTGCCCGGGCAGCTGTGGGGGCAGGTGGTCCGGCCACCCTCGCCGGCGGCTCGGCTCGCCTCGCTGGACACCGCCGGCGTCGAGGCGCTGCCCGGTGTGGTGGCGGTCGTGCATGACGGGTCGTTCCTCGGCGTCGTGTGCGCCGACGAGCGCCGGGCAGACGTGGCTGCCGAGTCCCTGCGGGCCGCTGCCGCGTGGGAGGAGAACGCGACGCTGCCCGGCCCAGCCGACCTGACGACGTACCTGCGCGACGGGCCGGTCACCACCTTCGACGTGGACGTCTCCGGGGAGCCGGACGACGTGGCACCGCAGGTGCGCAAGCTGGCGGCGACCTACACCCGGCCGTTCCTGGCGCACGCGTCGATGTCGCCGAGCTGCGGCCTGGCCCGGTGGTCCGACGACGGCACCGCCGTGCACGTGTGGAGCCACAGCCAGAACGTCTTCGGGCTGCGCCGCGCGGTCGCCGCCGCGCTCGGCGTCGCGCCGGACACGGTGCAGGTCGAGCATGCCGAGGGGGCGGGGGCCTATGGCCACAACGGTGCGGACGACGCGGCCTTCGACGCGGTGCTGCTCGCGCGCGCGGTGCCCGGCCGGCCGGTGCATGTGCGGTGGCGGCGCGCCGACGAGCTGTCGTGGTCGCCGTTCGGCTCGGCGATGGCGGTGGACATCGGCGTCTGCCTGTCGTCCGAGGGCCGGATGGTGTGCTGGGAGTCCGACGTCTGGAGCCAGGGCCACACGTCGCGACCGGGCTACGCCGGCTCCCCCGGGCTGCTGGCGGGTGCGCACGTCGAGGGCGGTGCGCCGCTGCCCGACCCGGTCGACCCGCCACCGGAGCGCGGCGCCGGCAGCACCCGAAACGCGATCCCCGGCTACCGCGTGCCGGTGCGGCGGATCCGCGGGCACCGGCGGCAGGACGCCGCGCTGCGCACGTCGTCGCTGCGGACGCTCGGCGCCTACGGCAACGTCTTCGCGATCGAGTCGATGGTCGACGAGGCGGCCGACTGCGCGGGTGCAGACCCGCTCGACTTCCGGCTGGCGCACCTGGACGACGACCGGGCCCGCGCGGTGCTGCAGGCCGTCGCCGACCACGTCGGCTGGGCGGGCCGACCGCGCGAGGGGGACGTCGGCTGGGGGCTTGGCTACGCGCGCTACAAGGCGAAGGGTGCCTACTGCGCCGTCGTCGCCGAGGTCGAGGCGGTCAGCGACATCCGGGTGCGCCGGCTGACTCTGGCCGTCGACGTCGGCCGAGTCGTCAACCCGGACGGCGTGCGCAGCCAGATCGAGGGCGGCGCGGTGCAGTCGACCTCGTGGACGCTCAAGGAGCAGGTGACCTTCGACCGCACCCGCATCACCAGCGTGGACTGGGAGACTTACCCGATCCTGCGCTTCAGCGAGACGCCCGAGGTCGAGGTGCTGTTGCTCGACCGGCCCGAGCTGCCGTCGGTCGGCTCAGGCGAGGCGGCCCAGGGCCCGACGGCCGGCGCGATCGCCAACGCGGTCGCCGCCGCGGTCGGCGTCCGGGTCCGTGACCTGCCCATCACCCCCGAACGTGTCGTCGCCGCCATGGAGGCGTGACGGAGGCGAGACCCCAGCATGACCCGAGCAGAGGAGATCGTCATGACCCAGCGCATCAGCTACGTGCCCGTCGAGTCGATGGACGAGCGCATGCAGGACGAGATGCAGCGCTGCGCCCGGGAAGGCACGCCACGACCGGAGTCGTCGGCGGTCCGGGCGCACGCACCCAACGCCTTCTGGGCCTTCGCCGACTCGTGGAAGGCCATCTTTCACGAGGGGGTGTGCGACCACGCGATCAAGGACCTCTGCCGCGTGTACGTCTCGCGCACCGTGAAGTGCGAGTTCTGCGGCAACCAGCGGTCGATCAAGGCCACGACGGCCGGCCTGCTCGAGCAGCAGTACGACGAGCTGCTCAACTTTGAGTCGTCGGACCGCTACGACGACCGGCAGAAGGCTGCCCTCGCCTACACCGAGGCGATCGTCTGGCGGCTCGACACAGACGACGCGTTCTGGGAGCGGGTGCACGCGCACTTCACCGAGCCGGAGCTGGTCGAGCTGGGCTGCTTCGTGGCACTGACCTTCGGCCAGCAGAGCTGGATCCGGATGCTCGGCATCGAGCACCACCAGGTGCTGCCCGGGACGGCAGCCTCGATGGCACCTGGCTTCGAGGACGCCGAGACCCTGGCTGCCAGCAAGTCCGCCGAGGACTACTGGGCGGCCGGCTCGCCGCGGAGCTGATCACCATGGCGTGATCAATGCACCCAGGCCGCGGCGGATACGGTGCGGTCCGGGTGCACTTGCCGCGGTCCGGTGCCGGTCGGGGCCGCTGAACGCCGTGTCCGATCGCCGCCAGAAGTACGTCGCCGACACCGGCATCCTCGACACATGCACTCGGTCGTCCCGCTCAAGGTCCTCTACTTCGGCACCCCGGTCGTCCTGATCAGCTCGCGCAACCCGGACGGCACGACCAACGTCGCTCCGATGTCGTCGGCGTGGTGGCTCGGCCAGAGCGCGATGGTCGGCATGGCCGACGCCTCGCGGACGACGCAGAACATGCTGCGGGAGCGCGAGTGCGTGCTGAACCTCGTCCCGTCCTCGCTCGCCCACGCCGTCGACGCGCTGGCCCTGACGACCGGCGCCGAGCAGGTCGTGCCGCGCAAGGCCCGGATGGGCTACCGGCACGTGGCGGACAAGTTCGCCGTCGCCGGGCTGACCGCGCAGCCGGCCGACCTGGTCCGGCCGGACCGGGTGCGGGAGTGCCCGGTGCAGCTCGAGTGCCAGGTCACGGCGGCGCACGCCTTCGGAGCACCCGACGTCGAGGCGACCGCCTTCGAGCTCGAGGTGGTGCGCGTCCACCTGGAGGAGGCGCTGCGGGTGCCGGGCACCGACCACGTGGACCCCGACGTGTGGGACCCGCTGGTCATGAAGTTCTGCGACCTCTTCGGTGACGCACGCCCCGTGCGTACGTCGCGGCTGGCGGAGGCGTGGGAGATCCCCGGCCGGCGGCTGGAGCCGGTCGATCGCGACGAGCCGGCACAGGACTCGGCGGCCTGAGGGGGCAACGCAGGCGCCTCGGACGGGGACCGCTAGGCCGGCGGGATCCTCGGGCCCTCGTCCCGCAGCCGCGGCTCGGTCCGCATCTCGGGGTGGATCCCGCGCTTGTCTGCGTAGAAGGCGCGGACCCGGTCCATGTCCGTGGCGACGTCGCCGGTCGTCGCGAAGGTCGGGCCGAAGCCCATCGTGCGCGAGGGCCCGTCGATGAAGCCGAGCGAGATCGGCAGGCCGGTCTGCTGCGCCATCCGGTAGAAGCCCGACTTCCAGTGCTCGCCCTTGCCGCGCGTGCCCTCGGCCGCGAGCACCAGCAGGAATCGGTCGTCGCCTTCCGCTGCGGCCAGCAGCGCCCGCACGGTCTCGCCGGGGCTGCTCCGGTCGAGCGGGATGCCTCCGGTGACGCGGAGCAGCGGCGCGAGCGGCCCCCGGAAGAGCTCGCGCTTGATCAGCACCCGCGCCTGGACGCCTTGGCTCCAGGTCAGCAGCAGCATCGCCACCCAGTCCCAGTTGGAGGTGTGCGGGGCGCCGACCAGGATGCCGGTGCGCGGCACCTCGCCGACCGTCCGCCACCGGGCCAGCCGGAGGACAGTCCGGGCGAAGGCCCTGCGCAGCATGGTCGTCCTCACGTCGTCGGCGGTCGCGGCCCGCCGGGGCGGATGTCCGACCCTACGCGGGAGTCGCCGGCCTGCTCAGTCGAGGAACCACCGCATGGCAGCCACACCGACCGGGGAGACGTACGCCGCGAAGCCGCTCACGGCGAGGGCCAGCGCGACCGGCCCCGGCCACCACGAACGCGCCGCAGCTCCCAGCCGGCCGGCTGTGACTGCGGCGACGGCCACCGCGACCAGCGGCAGCAGGAAGATCGAGGCCAGGGCCGGCCAGCCCAGCCACGCGGGTCCACCCGCGGTCGGCTGGCCTGCCCGTGCCAGGTAGGGCACCAGGACGCCGCCGACGAAGACCAGGTCGGTGAGCACGATCCAGCCGAGCAGCCGCACGTCGGCCCAGGTCGCCCGTCGGGGTGGAACCTGGGAGTCGGTCGTCAGGACGGTGCCGACGGTCACGGTGACGCATCCAGCGCGACGACTGCCACGATGAGCAGCGTGATCACCACGAGGCGAGCGTGACAGGGCGCGGGCCCGGCGTCCAGGGGTCGCGAGGCGCTCCACCACCGGAGCTCCCGGTGTGGCAGCTCGTGCTGCGGTTCGTCCTCGAGCTCGCGGCTCTCGTGGCGTGGGGGCTGGCCGGCTGGGAGCTCACCGGCGACGCGCTGGGCGGCTGGCTGCGCTGGCCGGTCGCGCTGGTCCTGGTCTCGGCGGCCGCCGGCGCGTGGGGCACCTTCCGGGTCGAGGGCGACTCCGGCGGTGACAACGAGGCACCCGTCCGGGTGCCCGGCGCCGTCCGTCTCGCCGTGGAGCTCGTGGTACTTCTCGGCGGCGCGGTCGCCGTCACATGGGCGGGAGTGACGGCCTTCGGCGTCGTGCTCGGCGTGCTCGTCGTCATCCATTACGCGACGACCATGCGGCGCACGACCTGGCTCCTCGCGCAGTAGGCCTAGTCCTCGGCGGCTGCGTCCGGGCCGTCGACGTTGACGGTCGGCGCTCCGGTCCCGGCCCGGGCGATGACCGCCCGGCTGACGACGGCACCCGGGTTGCTCTCGCGGTGCACGACGCCGGCCGGCACGTGCACGAAGTCGCCCGGACCGGCCTCCACCGCGAACCGCCCGCCAGTGCCGAACTCCAGCCGCATCGCGCCCGCGACGACGTAGAGGCTCGACTCGTGGCCGCCGTGGTGGTGCCAGCCGGACCGGACGCCGGGCTCGGTGTCCACGACGCCGGCCCACAGCCCGGGCGCCTCGAACGCCTTGCGTCGCGCCATGCCCGGCGTCGGGTCGGCGGGTTCGAGGTCGTCAGGTCGTACGACGCGCAGGTGCTCGGTCATGCCTGCCACGATGCCACTGCCCGCGCCTCAGGCCAGGATGCGCGCCGGGTGCTCCAGCAGGCCGGTCAGCGCGGCCAGCCACCGGGCGCCGACGACACCGTCGACCGGCCGGTGGTCCACCGACAGGGTCAGCCGCATCACGGTCGCCACCTCGAGCCGCCCGTCGACGGCCACCGGCTCCTGGCGCGCGGCGCCGACCGCGAGGATCGCGGCCTGCGGCGGGTTGATGATCGCGGCGAACTCCTCGGTGCCGTGCATCCCGAGGTTGGTCACGCTGATCGACCCGCCCTCGAGCTCGTGCTGGCGCAGCTGCCCGGACCGGGCCCGCTCGGCCAGGTCGCGGGTCGTCCGCGCGACGGTCGTGATCGTCATGTCCTCGACCGACCGCAGCACCGGCGTCACCAGCCCGTTGTCCGTGGCCACCGCGACGGCCACGTCGACAGCGTCGTACTGGCGCACCGAGTCCGGTCCCCACGTGACGTTCAGCTCCGGCACGGCGACGTGCGCCCGGGCGACCGCCTTGACCACGAGGTCGTTGACCGAGACGCGCGTCTCGGCGCCGTCGTTGAGCTCGGCGCGCAGCGCGAGCAGCCGGTCCACCGGCACGGTCGCGCGCAGGTAGAAGTGCGGCGCGGTCGTCTTGCTCTCGGTGAGCCGCTCGGCGACCAGCCGGCGCAGCTTGGTGTGCGGTACGTCGCGCCACGCCGCCGGGTCTCGCAACCCCGCCGCAGGGCCGGTCGCTCCGGCCGCCGCCGCCGGCCGCGTCTCGGCAGCAGCAGTGCCAGTGCCGGCCTTCGCCGCCTGTTCGACGTCGCGACGGACGATGCGCCCATGCGGACCCGTCCCGGCGATCTGCTCGACCGCGAGACCGGCCTCCTTGGCCAACCGGCGAGCGAGCGGGCTGGCGAAGACCCGCCCGGACCGGTGGCCGTTCGCCGTCTCAGCCGGCTGATCCTGAGACGAGGCGCCGCTC
>DATHAP010000157.1 GCA_035489715.1 Actinomycetes bacterium | reverse complement strand
CTCGGCCTGAACACGTACGACGGCCGGATCACCTACGGGCCGGTGGCCGAGGCGCACGGCGTCGAGGTGCTGCCTCTCGACGAGGTCCTGCGCTAGCCCGTGACGGCATGACGGAGGCGTTGGACACTGCGCTGCGCGGCTACCTGGACCACCTCACCGTGGAGCGCGGCCTGGCGCCCAACACCCTGGGCTCCTACCGGCGCGACCTGCGCCGCTACGTGTCCCACCTCGCGGCCCGGGGCGTCGCCGACCCCGGATCGGTGGCCGAGCCGGACGTCTCGGCCTTTCTCGTCACGCTGCGCGAGGGCGACGAGGAGCACCCGCCGCTGGCCGCGACCTCGGCCGGCCGGGCGGTGGTCGCGGTGCGGGGCTTCCACCGCTTCCTGCTCCGCGAGGGACTGACCGCCGCCGACCCCGCGCGCGGTGTCCGGCCGCCGTCGCCGCCCAAGCGGCTGCCCAAGGCGATCTCGGTCGAGGAGGTGGAGGCCTTGCTGGCCGCGGCCGGCGCCGACGAGACGCCGCGCGCGGTGCGCGACCGTGCGCTGCTCGAGCTGCTCTACGGCTGCGGAGCGCGCATCTCCGAGGCGATCGGGCTGGATCTCGACGAGCTGGACCTGCAGCAGGGCGTGGTCCGGCTGCTCGGCAAGGGCAGCAAGGAGCGCGTCGTGCCGGTCGGTTCCTACGCCCGCGAGGCGGTCCAGGGCTACCTGGTGCGCGCCCGGCCGGCGCTGGCCGCTGCCGGCAAGGGGTCGCCGGCGCTCTTCCTCAACTCGCGTGGCGGCCGGCTGTCACGGCAGAGCGCCTGGACGGCGCTGCGGGCAGCCGCCCGGCGCGCCGGCATCACCCGGGAGGTGTCGCCGCACACGCTGCGGCACTCGTTCGCGACCCACCTCCTCGACGGGGGGGCTGACGTGCGCGTGGTCCAGGAGCTGCTCGGGCACGCCTCGGTGACGACGACGCAGGTCTACACGCTGGTGACCGTCGACCGGCTCCGGGAGGTGTACGCCACCGCCCACCCGCGTGCGCGTTGAGTGACGCTGGGTGATCTTGGTTCGCCCAGACGGGTGTCGGCAGGGCCCTGCTTGTTCGGTAGCGTCCCCGCGGGGACGGGGGTTCCCTCCAGCGAACTCCGACCCTAAGGAATCTCCGTGGCAACTTCCCGCGTGCGACGCACGTCCATGTTACTGATGGCGGTGCTCATGCTCGGCCTGACGGTCGCGCTCCCGGCCGCGGCGATCACCGGTGGCACCGTCGACTCGAACGGCACCTACTCGAACGTCGGCATGATCGCCTACTACGACGCCGAGGGCCGCTGGCGGTGCAGCGCCACCCTCGTCACACCGACCGTCCTCCTGACGGCCGCACACTGCACTCACGGCACGGTCGGCAGGACCATCGTCAGCTTCAAGCCGCTCATCGACGACGCCGCGCCGTCGGACGTCCCGCGTGCTCCGGACGACAACGCCACGCCGCCTACCGGCACGAGCAAGACCGGCTACACGCCCGGCCAGTCGCTGCCGACCGGCTGGTACCGGGGCACGGCGAGCACGAACCCTGACTACTCCGACTTCACCGACTTGAAGAACTGGAACGACGTCGGCGTGGTGGTTCTGGATTCGCCCATCACCGGGATCACCCCGGCCAAGCTGGCGCCGGAGCGGTACCTGGACCGGTTCGCCCAGCCCCGTCTCAACAAGACGCTGGTCACGCTGGTCGGCTACGGCACCGAGGTCCGCCAGGACGCGGCCGCCAACGGCAACATGAAGCCGACCCCGATGAGCTACCCGATCATCCGTCGCTACACCGACGAGGTGGCTCAGAAGCTCACGCCGCAGATCCTGCAGACCAACGGCAACGAGCACGACATCCGCGGCGGTGGCGGCTCGTGCTTCGGCGACTCGGGCGGCCCGTCCTTCAAGGATGGCTTCGTCGTCACGGTCACCAACTACGGCTACACGTCCAACTGCCGCTACCTGGGCGGGCTGCAGCGGGTGGACAACCCGGGCGTCCAGGATTGGCTCGCCGACTTCGGGGTGGTCCCGGCGAGCTGACCGGGAAGCGCCACTCGTCCGCGGACCGCCGCGGTCAGGGTGCCGGTGCGAAGAACGCCGGCATGCTGGCCGCGGCGGGTCCGGCCGGGCAGACCAGGTCGTGGTCCGCGCTGTCGGTCCACCACTGGGACAGCACGACCGGGCCGTCCTGGAAGGACGCCTCGGAGCAGCGGCCCAGCGCGACCGCCTTCGAGCGCGGCCCGGCCGTGTGCCACTCGGGCAGGCCCCAGGAGACCCGGCCGACGATGTCGGTCCACTGCAGCGACGTCGAGTAGAAGCCGGTCGCGATCCCGGCGCCCTGGTAGGCCCGGGCGACCCCCCGGACCACGGCCCGGTTGTCGCGCCGGTCAACCGACCAGGGCCGGATCGAGTAGTGCTCGACGTCGATCCAGACGTGCGGGACGGTCAGGCCGACCGAGGCAAGGCGGCGTAGGTTGTAGGTCCCCTCGGCGTAGCCGACGTTCCGCAGCCGGGACCGCCGCGTGGTGCCCGCGTAGGGCCCGCTTGCGGCGTACCGCGAGAGCTGACGGGCGGTGGGCCAGGTGGCGACGGCGTAGGCCGACACCGGCACCCGCCGGTCCCGCGCCCACTGCACCTGGGTCGCCAGGCACGGGTTGGGGGTGAACGCCGGGCCGTTGGTCAACCCGATGACGACGAAGCGCGCCTGGTCGCCCGGCATGGGGAGCCCCAGCGAGCGACGGGACGGGATGCCCATCCCCACCGGGCACTGCGGCCACGACACGTCACCCCCGGTCACCAGGGGCGTCGCCGCTGCGGTGCTCGCGGCGGGGACCGGTCCGGCCACGGCCGGCGGGGCGGCGACCACCGCGAGCAGCCCGACCAGAGCGAGCAGGGCGGCGGCGACGGCAGCGGTGCCGGTGAGGGCGGGGCGGCGGGTCAGGGTGGTCCGGTGCACCAGGGGACTCTCGGCGCGCAGGCGGCCGGGCCTGAGCGGCTTTGCCGAACCCTGAGGTTGCGGCGGCCGGCTCCCACGATTGCCGGGGCGTGCTCCGGCGTGGCGGCTTCGGTCCGGGCCGGCTGCTGCCTACTGTCGGGCCCGAAGGTCGGTACGGCGACAGGCCGACGAGTCGACAATCTACGAGGACGGTCTCGTGAGCACCCAACCGTACGTCCCGCCCGAGCAGCCGGTCGTGACCCAGCCACCGCCCCGGCTCGGCGAGCTGCCGACCGAGCGCGAGCCCGCGCCCGAGTCACCGCACGTGCCCGAGATCCTGCTGCCCGAGGCCTCGGTCGCCGCAGCGGCACCGGCCGACGTCTCCCTGGCGACGGCCGGCCGCCCGATCGGGCCGACCGGCCGGCCGATGCCGGTCTTCCCGGAGCCCGAGCCCCGCGAGACGCACGGCCCCGCCCGGATCATCGCGATGTGCAACCAGAAGGGTGGGGTCGGCAAGACGACGACCACCATCAACCTGGGCGCCTCGCTGGCGGAGTACGGCCGCAAGGTCCTGCTGGTCGACTTCGACCCCCAGGGCTCCCTCTCGGTCGGGCTCGGCGTCAACCCGTATGACATCGACTGCAGCGTCTACAACCTGCTGATGGAGCGCGGCACCGCGCTCGAGGACGTCGTCGTCAAGACCAACGTCCCGGGTCTGGACCTGCTGCCGAGCAACATCGACCTGTCCGCTGCCGAGGTGCAGCTGGTCACCGAGGTGGCCCGCGAGCAGGTGCTGGCCCGCGCGCTGGCTCCGGCGGTGGCCGACTACGACTTCGTGATCATCGACTGCCAGCCGTCGCTGGGCCTGCTGACGGTCAACGCGCTGACGGCCAGCGACGGAGTCATCGTCCCGCTGGAGTGCGAGTTCTTCGCCCTGCGCGGCGTGGCCATGCTGGTCGAGACGATCCAGAAGGTGCAGGACCGGCTCAACCCGGAGCTCACCATCGACGGCCTGGTCGCGACCATGTACGACTCCCGCACCGTGCACAGCCGCGAGGTCCTGGCCCGGCTGGTCGAGGCCTTCGAGGACAAGGTCTTCCACACCGCCATCAGCCGCACCGTGCGGTTCCCCGAGACCACGGTCGCCGGCGAGCCGATCACCACCTTCGCGACGTCTTCCGGCGGCGCCTACTCCTACCGGCAGCTGGCGCGGGAGGTCCTCTTCCGCTGCCCGGGCACATGAGCACCCCCGAGCAGACCGGCCCGGTGCCGGAAGGGTCGACCGACGAGGCCGAGGTGGTCACCGGGGCGCAGGTCCGCCGGCTGCGGCCGGCGACCCGCCGCACCACCGGCCGGGAGCGCCACGACGAGAAGATCACCGTCTACGTCAGCCCGGACGAGCTGGTCGCCCTCGAGCAGGCCCGGCTGGTGCTGCGGGCCGAGCACGGCGTCGCCGTGGACCGTGGCCGGCTGGTCCGCGAGGCGGTGGCCGAGATGCTGATCGACCTCGAGGCCCACGGCGAGGCCAGCGTGGTCGTGCAGCGTCTGCGCCCCGAGTGAGCCGGTCCTGGCGCTCCACGCCGGCCGCCGGCTGATCGGTTTCTCCCGGATGGCCGTGCTGGACTACCGTGCGCCGGTGGACACGGGCAGGGGCGCCGGCGACGACCTCGCCCTCTCCGCTGACTCGTCGGCCGGCTTCCACGTCGACCTCGGCGAGCTCTTCGAGGGCCCGTTCGACCTGCTGCTGGGCCTGATCGCCAAGCACAAGCTCGACGTCACCGAGGTGGCCCTGTCCAAGGTCACCGACGAGTTCATCGCCCACATCAAGGCCATGGGGCCGGTGTGGGACAACGCGTCGCTCGACCAGACGACCGAGTTCCTCGTGGTCGCGGCGACGCTGCTGGACCTCAAGGCGGCCCGGCTGCTGCCCAGCGGCGAGGTCGAGGACGAGGAGGACCTCGCGCTGCTCGAGGCGCGCGACCTGCTCTTCGCCCGGCTGCTGCAGTACCGCGCCTACAAGCAGGTGGCCGCGGTGTTCGCCGGCCGGATGGCGGTCGAGGCCGGGCGCTACGCCCGGGCGGTCACGCTGGAGCCGCAGTTCGCCGGGCTGCTGCCGGAGGTGCTCCTCGGTCTTGGCTCGCAGGAGTTCGCGGCGCTGGCGGCGCGCGCGATGGCGCCGCGGCCGGTTCCGGTGGTCTCGATGGAGCACCTGCACGCGCCGGCCGTGAGCGTGAAGGAGCAGGCCGGCATCCTGGTCATCGCCCTGCGCCGGGCGCGCACCAGCACCTTCCGCCAGCTGACCGCTGACTGCGAGGGCACCCTGGTCGTGGTGGCCCGGTTCCTCGCGCTGCTCGAGCTCTACCGCGAGGGCGCAGTGGTCTTCGACCAGGTCGACCCGCTGGGCGAGCTGCACATCCGGTGGACCGGCAGCGACGAGGGCGAGGTGGAGGTCGAGGACGAGTTCGACGAGCCGGGAGAGCGGGGCGAGCCGGCGGAGCCGGACCAGCCCGCTGACGACGTACCGCAGGAGACGACGACCGATGTCTGACAACGCCGAGCACGCCGAGCACGCCGACAACGCCGAGCACGCCGAGCACGCGGACAAGGCGGACGCCACCGAGGACCAGCAGCTGGCCCACCTCGGGCACCTCGGCGACGACGGCGAGGGGGGCAGCGACAGCCCCGCGCTGCGGACCGCGCTGGAGGCGATCCTCATGGTCGTCGACGAGCCGGTGGGCGACGTGTTGCTTGCCCAGGTGACCGAGCGGCCGACCGACGAGGTGCGGGTCGCGCTGGCGTCGCTGGCGGCCGAGTACGACGAGACCGGCCGCGGGTTCGAGCTGCGCGAGGTCGCGGGCGGCTGGCGGTTCTACACCAGGGCGTCCTGCGCGGCGTACGTCGAGAGGTTCGTGCTCGACGGCCAGCAGGCGCGGCTCACCCAGGCCGCGCTGGAGACCCTGGCGGTGGTCGCCTACCGGCAGCCGGTGAGCCGGGCCCGGGTGTCCGCGGTGCGCGGGGTCAACGTCGACGGCGTGATGCGCACCCTCGTCGCCCGCGGCCTGGTCGAGGAGACCGGTCGCGAGGGCCATGAGGCGGGCGCGATCCTCTACGGCACGACGTCGTACTTCCTGGAGCGACTTGGGCTGCGCAGCCTCGACGAGCTGCCCGAGCTGGCGCCCTTCCTGCCCGAGCTCGACACCGTCGACGACGTGGCCACGGCGTGACGTCTGCCGAGCAGGAGGGCATCCGGCTGCAGCGGGTGCTGGCCGCGGCCGGGGTCGGCAGCCGCCGGGCCTGCGAGGTGCTCATCGAGGAGGGCCGGGTCGAGGTCGACGGCCGGACCGTGCGCACCCAGGGCATGCGGGTCGACCCGGTGACCGCCGTCATCAAGGTCGACGGCATGCGCATCGCGACCGCCCCCGAGCACGTCTACCTCGCGCTGAACAAGCCGCGCGGCGTCGTCAGCACGATGAGCGACCCGGAGGGCCGGCCCTCACTGGCCGACTACGTCGCGGACCGGTCGGCGCGGCTGTTCAACGTCGGCCGGCTGGACGCCGAGACCGAGGGCCTGATCCTGCTCACCAACGACGGCGACCTCGCGCACCGGCTGGCCCACCCGTCCTTCGGCGTCACCAAGACCTACCTGGCCGAGGTCACCGGGCCGGTCGCCCGCGACGTGGGGCGGCGGCTGCGCGACGGCGTCGAGCTCGACGACGGGCTGGTGCAGGCCGACGGGTTCAAGCTGGTGAGCACGGTCGGCAACCGGGTCATGGTCGAGGTCAGCCTGCACGAGGGGCGCAAGCACGTCGTCCGGCGGATGATGGCGGCCGTCGGCCACCCGGTCACCCGCCTGGTGCGGACCGAGGTCGGCCCGATCATGCTGGGCAACCTCAGGCCGGGCAAGCACCGCCGGCTCAGCCAGCAGGAGGTCGGCGCGCTCTACCAGGCCGTCGACCTCTAGCGCCGGACGGTGCACCCCGGCCGGATGAGCGGTCGCCGTCGCTGCTGCGTGGGCCTGGTGGTCAGCGATGATCGTTTGCGACGACGAGGCCCCCGACACGCCGTCACCACGGCGTGTCGCGGCGGCACGTGTCGCAAACGATCACTCCGGGAGCCGTGGCGCCAGGAGACGGAGCGCGCCGGCGTCACTCCAGCGGAGCCACCGGTGGCTGGCCCTCGCGCCGGCCGAGGGTCACCCCGAGGCTCGCCGCGCTGACCATCACCAGGGCGACCAGCTCGCGTGCGCCGAGCCGCTGACCGAGCACGAGCAGCCCGGCCAGTGCGGCGGCAGCGGGCTCCAGGCTCATCAGGATGCCGAACACCCGGGTCGGGATGCGGCGCAGCGCGGCCAGCTCGAGGCCGTACGGGATGACGGAGGACAGCAGCGCCACGGCGAGGCCGGCAGCGAGGACCGCCGGGTCGTCCAGCGACCGGACGAGCCCCGGCGCGCCGAACGGCAGGGCGAGGAGCGCCGACACCAGCAGCGCCACGGCCAGCCCGTCCATCCCGGGCACCAGCCGGCCGACGTTGGCGCTGGCCAGGATGTAGGCGCCCCAGAAGAGGCCGGCCAGCAGGGCCAGAGCGAGCCCGGTCAGCGGCAGGTCGGAGCCGCCCTCCAGGCCGAGCAGGGCCACGCCGGTGCCGGCCAGCACCACCCAGAGCAGGTCGACGGCGCGGCGGGTCTGGACCAGCGCAACCAGCAGCGGGCCGACGAACTCGACGGTGACCGCGACGCCGAGCGGGATCTCTCGGATAGCGAGGTAGAACACGATGTTCATCGCGCCCATCGACAGGCCGAGCAGCACGGCGGCACCGATCTGGGTGCCGGACCAGCGGTGCACGGCCGGCCGCACGATCGCCGTCAGCAGCAGCCCGGAGAAGGCCAGCCGCATCAGCGTGACGCCGTTGGCGCCGGCCTCGTCGAAGGCGGTGCGGGCCACCGCGCTGCCGAACTGCACCGACAGGATCGAGACCAGCACCAGCGCCGGCGCAGGCACCCGGTCAGTAGGTGACCGGCGCGCGGACGGTGTGGTCACCGGGCGAGCCTAGGAGGCGGTGCCCGGGATAGGTTGCCGCGCGAGGAGGTGAGGGCGTGGCGGTGCGTGCGATCCGCGGCGCGGTGCAGCTCGACGTCGACGACCGCGACCACCTGCTCGCCGCGGTGGACGAGCTGATCCGCGAGATCCTGGCCCAGAACGCCCTGACCACCGACGACCTGATCTCGATGCTGTTCACCGCCACACCCGATCTGCACAGCGAGTTCCCTGCCCTGGCCGCGCGACAGCTGGGCATCGGCGACGTGCCGCTGCTGTGCACGCAGGAGCTCGACATCGAGGGCGCCATGCCGCGGGTGATCCGGGTGATGGTGCATGCCGACACCGAGCTGCCGAAGTCCGACGTGCGCCACGTCTACCTGCGCGGTGCCGCCGCCCTTCGCCGGGACCTCGCGCAGTGACGGGGGCCGACCCGCGGCCGGCGATCCGCTCCTGCCTCGTCGTCGGCACCGGCCTGATCGGCACCTCGGTGGCGCTCGCCCTGCGCGCCGCGGGCGTAGAGGTGCACCTCACCGACCGCGACCCCGAGGCGGTACGTCGTGCCGCCCAGCTGGGCGCCGGCACCGCCGACCCGGCGGCCAGCCAGGTCGACGTCGCCGTCGTGGCGGTCGCCCCGTCGGCGACGGCCGAGGTGGTCACCGGGCTGGTCGCCGGCAACAGCGCGGCGACCGTCGTCGACACGGCAGGGGTCAAGGAGCAGGTGCTGGGAGCGGTCCGGCAGGCGCTGGGGGAGACGCCGCACTTCGTCGGGACCCACCCGATGGCCGGCCGTGAGCGGTCGGGACCCGGTGCGGCGAGAGCCGACCTGTTCCAGGGGCGGCCGTGGGTGCTGGTGCCCGACGGGGCGGACGACCGGTCGCTGCGCCGGGCACGGGCGCTGGTCGAGCTGTGTGGCGGCGTACCGCTGGAGATGGGTGCGGGGGAGCACGACGCCGCGGTCGCGCTGGTCTCGCACGTGCCGCAGGTCGCGGCGTCGCTGGTGGCCGCGCGGCTCGCCGAGGGTGCGGACCGCGCCCTGCCCATCACCGGGCAGGGGCTGCGGGACGTTACTCGGGTGGCTGCCTCCGACCCCGACCTGTGGGTGGACATCCTCGCCGCCAACCCCTCACCGGTCGCGCACGCGCTCACCGAGCTGCGCGCCGACCTGGACGCGGTCGTGCACGCGCTGCACGAGGTGCACGACGATCCCGAGTGGGCGCGCACCGCGCTGCGCGAGGTGCTGGTGCGGGGCAACGCCGGGCGGGCGCGCCTGCCGGGCAAGCACGGCGGGCGTTCGACGACGTACGCCGTGGTGCCCGTGGTGGTCCCGGACCGTCCCGGCGAGCTGGCCCGGCTGGTCAACGACGTGGGAGCGTCCGGGGTCAACATCGAGGACCTGCGCATCGAGCACTCGCCCGGGCAGCCGGTCGGCCTGGTCGAGCTGGCCGTCGCGCCGGCCTCAGCGGCAGCCGTGGCCCGGACCCTGGGCGGCCTCGGCTGGGTCGTGCACCCGGGAGAGGCGTAACCTTCTCGGGTCCCCGCCCCCGGTCTCTCGAGGTTCTCGCATGCCCACGTCCAGCCCCGACGACGCCGTCGGCGCTCTGAGCCGCGTCGTCGTCGCCGTGGACGGGCCGTCCGGGTCGGGCAAGTCGAGCGTGTCGCGCGCCGTGGCCCAGCAGCTCGGCCTGCGCTACCTGGACACCGGGGCGATGTACCGCGCGCTGACCTGGTGGGCGCTCGAGCGCGGCGTCGACGTCGCCGACGACGCGACCCGCCCCGAGGTGGCCGACCTCGCGGTCCGGCTCCCGCTCGCGGTCTCGCTGTCACCGACGGATGCCTCGGTCACGGTCGACGGTCACGACGTGACGGAGGCGATCCGGGAGCCGCGGATCTCCGCCGCGGTCAGCGCCGTCGCGACCAACCTCGACGTCCGCACCGAGCTGGTGCGCCGCCAGCGCGAGATCGCCGCGTCGGGCGGCATCGTCGTCGAGGGCCGCGACATCACCACCGTCGTCGCGCCGGACGCCGACGTGCGGGTGCTGCTCACCGCCGACGAGTCGGCCCGGTTGATCCGCCGTGCCCTCGAGGTGCACGGGGCTGCGGACGACGATGCGCTCGCCGCGACCCGCGACCACGTGGTGCGGCGCGACGCGCAGGACTCGACGGTGGCGACCTTCACCGAGGCGGCCGACGGCGTGACCGTGCTCGACTCGTCGGCGCTGACCTTCGACGAGACGGTCGAGGCGCTGCTGGGCCTCGTCACGGCCCGGGCCGGATCCTCGTGACCGACGTCGAGCTGCCGGTGGACGACGCCGACGCGGGACCGGTGCCGGTGCTCGCCGTGGTCGGCCGGCCCAACGTCGGCAAGTCGACCCTGGTCAACCGCATCCTCGGCCGCCGTGAGGCCGTCGTCGAGGACGTGCCCGGCGTGACCCGGGACCGGGTGCCCTACGACGCGGCGTGGAACGGCCGCCGGTTCACCGTCGTGGACACCGGCGGGTGGGAGCAGGACGCCAGGGGGCTGCAGGCCCAGGTGGCCGCGCAGGCCGAGCTGGCGATCGCGGCTGCGGACGCGGTGCTCTTCGTGGTCGACGCGACGGTCGGGGCGACCGACACCGACGAGGCCGTGGTGCGCGTGCTGCGCCGGGCCGGCAAGCCTGTCGTCCTCGTTGCCAACAAGGTCGACAGCCAACGGGTGGAGGGGGACGCGGCCGCGCTGTGGTCGCTCGGGCTGGGCGAGCCCTATCCGGTGTCGGCGCTGCACGGGCGTGGTTCCGGCGACATGCTCGACGCGGTGCTGGCCGCACTGCCCGAGACCCCGCCGGAGCGCCTCGACGACGAGGGCGGTCCCCGACGGGTGGCGCTGCTCGGTCGGCCCAACGTCGGCAAGTCCTCGCTGCTCAACAAGCTCGCAGGCACCGACCGGGTCGTCGTCGACGCGGTCGCCGGCACCACGCGCGACCCGGTCGACGAGATGCTCGAGCTGGGCGGCCGCGAGTGGCGCTTCGTCGACACCGCGGGCATCCGCCGACGGGCGCACCAGACCAGCGGCACCGACTACTACGCCACCCTGCGGACGCAGTCGGCGTTGGACCGGGCCGAGGTCGCCGTCGTTCTGATCGACGCGTCGGAGACGTTGTCCGAGCAGGACACCCGGATCATCTCGATGGTCGTCGAGTCCGGCCGGGCACTCGTGATCGCCTACAACAAGTGGGACCTGCTCGACGAGGAGCGCCGGTTCTACCTGGAGCGGGAGATCGAGCGCGACCTGGTGCAGGTGACCTGGGCGCCACGGGTGAACATCTCCGCGCGCACCGGCCGTCACGCCGACAAGCTGGTGCCGGCCCTCGACGCGGCGCTGGAGTCGTGGGACACCCGGGTGCCGACCGGACGGCTCAACGCGTTCCTCGGCGAGCTCGTCGCGGCGCACCCGCACCCGATCCGGGGCGGCAAGCAGCCGCGGATCCTCTTCGCCACCCAGGCCGACACCCGGCCGCCGCGGTTCGTGCTCTTCACGACCGGTTTCCTCGAGGCGGGCTACCGCCGGTTCGTCGAGCGCCGGCTGCGCGAGGAGTTCGGCTTCGTGGGCACGCCGATCGAGGTCAGCGTGAAGATGCGGGAGAAGCGCGGCCGCTGACGTTCGGCATCTCGGTCAGTCGACGAGGATGACCGAGATCCGTCCCTCGACCAGGGTGCTGAACCCCTGCTGCACCCGCGCTCCGCCGAGGTCGCGGGCGACCCGCCGGGCGTCGCGCCGCATGTCCGGCGTCAGCCAGTAGACCGTGGTCGCGCTGACGTTGCCGCGGAAGTCGTCCACCCGGCCGATCCGCCAGCCGGCCGCGCGGAGCCGGTCGGCGGCCTGGCTCGCCGCGCCGTCTCCCGCCGACTGGTTGAGGACGTCGACCTTGGGCGTGCGCTCCGGCTCCGTCGTGGCTGCGGTGGTGGCCGGCGCGCTCGTCGTGGCCGCCGGGCTCGAGGGGGCCTCGGATCCGGCCGGCGTGGACGTCGGGGTGCCGGCCGGCGTCGCGCGGCCGGAGGACTGCGCCTCGGTGCGGTCCGGGCTCGCCGTGACGTCGTCGTCGAGCCCCCCGCCGGTGGCCGCCACGACCGCGGTGATGACGGCGGCGATGGCGATGACGGCCAGCAGCTGGGTGAGGAACAGCCGCGCGAGCTGCCCGTAGGGCCCGCGCTCGTCGCGCTGGGGGTCGTCGGACCGGGCGTCGCGGACCTCCGGTTCCCGGGAGCTCGCCATGGGAGCACCCTAAGAGGTGAAGGAGGCGGGCCCGTGCGCGACGTCGAGCCTCAGCACGTCACGGTCGGCGGCCGGCGCATCGCCTACCGCCGCAACGGCAGCGGCCCGACGGTGCTGCTCCTGCACGGCGGCGTGAGCGACGGGCGCGAGTGGCTGCCGCTGATGACCGACGTCCGGGCCGATGCGGACGTCGTCGCGCTCGACGTGCCGGGCTGCGGAGGGTCGGACGACCCGCCGCCGGGCTGCACACTCTCTGACCTGTCGGACCACGTCGCCGGCGTGGTCCGGGCGCTCGATCTCGGACCGGTGCACCTCGGTGGGCTGTCCTTCGGCGGGGGACTGGCTCTCCAGGTGGCGCTCCGGCACCCCGCGGTGGTGCGGTCGCTGCTGCTGTTCTCCGCCTATGCGGGCTGGGCCGGCTCCTTGCCGCCGGAGGAGGTGGCCGAGCGTAGGACTTCGGCGAGGATCTTCCTGACCGGCTCCCGGCCGACCGAGCCGGCCGAGCTGGTGTCGGGGCTGCTGGGCAGCCCGTTGACCTCGGAGCTGGCCGACCTGCTGGAGCAGGTCACCGCCGGCGCACGGCCGGGCCCCACGATGGACCTGCTCGAGGCGTTCGCCGACGCGGACCTGAGTGCGGAGCTGGGGGACGTCCGGTGCCCGACCCTGGTCGTGCACGGCGAGCGGGACGAGCGGGCACCCCGTCCGGTGGCGGAGGCGCTGCACCGCGGGATCCCGGGGTCGCGGCTGGTCGTGCTCCCCGGCGTGGGTCACATGGTGAACCTCGAGGCGCGCGCCGAGACCGCTGCCCTGGTGCGCGACGTGGTGGCGCGCGGATAGGCCTCACCGGCCCGAGATGCGGAGCCACGCGGCACTCAACGCACCGCAGCCCCGCATCTCGACAACACGGCTGGCCGCCGCGGCAGAGCCACCGAGCGACCGAGCGGTCAGTTCGGGGCGAGGCCGGGGATCGTCGCCAGCTGACTCTCGACGATCTCGCGGTCCTCGTCGTCGTCCACGGCCTCCAGCACGCTGCGGGCGTCCGCAGCGAACGCGTCGCGCTCCTCGTCGTGCCCGGCGACGGCATGTGCCCGGGCCAGGCCCTCGAGGGTCGATGCGACCAGCCAGGTGGGCAGCTCCTCGGACGACGTCGACACCCGCTCGTGCGCCGCGGCGGCGAAGTCGAGCGCCAGCCCGGCGTGCCCCAGCCGGCTGGCGACATGGGCGACCAGCCAGTCGCCCGCGGCGAGGTTCTCGTCCGTGCCGATGCCGGCCCAGTGCAGGCGGGACGCCATCGCGGTCATCAGCGCCTCGCGGTCGCCGGCGTCGTCCCGGTCCGCGTCCTCGAGCAGCTCCCACGTGCGGTTGAACAGTCGCACGGCCACGGCACGCTGGGCAGCCGGGTCGAGGTCACCAGTGGTCATGGCCGGATGGTGGCACGCGGACGCCGTCGGGTGCGGCACCATTTCCGCCGTGCGCCTATACCTGTCGTCCTTCCGGCTCGGCGACCACCCCGAGCACCTGGTCCGGCTGGCGGGGGAAGGTGCCCGGGTTGCAGTGGTCGCCAACTCGATCGACGGCGCCCCGGCGGACATCAGGCGCGGCGGCGTCGAGCGCGAGCTCGACGACCTCACCGGGCTGGGACTGCGGCCGCACGAGCTCGACCTGCGGGACCTCGCAGGCGCTGATGCCGTCGAGGCAGCATTGGACGGCGTCGACGCGGTCTGGGCGCGCGGCGGCAACACCTTCGTGCTCCGAGTCGCGCTGGCGCGCAGCGGCGCCGATGCGGTGCTCGCGGACGCGATCCGGCGGGACGCCCTCGTCTACGCCGGCTACAGCGCCGGCGGCTGCGTGCTGGCGCCGAGCCTGCGCGGGCTCGAGCTGGTCGACCCGGTCGAGGACGTCGAACGGGTCTGGCCGGGTGCCGGCGTCGTCTGGGACGGACTCGGCGTGCTGGACCGGGCGTTCGTCCCGCACTGGAGCTCGCCGGGACATCCGGAGACCGAGATGATCGACGACGTCGTCGCGCGGTACGACGCCGCCCGGACGCCGTACTGGAAGCTGCGTGACGGGCAGGTCCTGGTGCTGGACGGCGAGTCGGCGACCGTGGTGTGACCGCGGGACCGTCGCTCGGCTACTCCGACTCGTACTTGAACGAGAGCTGGACCTTGGTCCGGTAGACCAGGTCGCCGCCGTCACCCACCACGACGTCCTGCTTGATCACCTCGGCCACCCGGAGGTCGCGCAACGACGAGCCAGCGGTGGTGATTGCCTCTGCCGCTGCCTCTTCCCAGGAGCTAGGGCTGGTCCCGATCACATCGATCACGCGGTACACGCTCATGGCGATCCTCATCTCGCTCGCAGTGGACTTCGCTCATTGTGGTCGTTCTCAGGGGATGACGGATACACGGGGGCGGCCGGTGGCACGACCTTCAGTCGTACGTCGCCTGGAACTCGGCCATCGCAGCCTGCCCGTCCGGGTGGAACTGAGGACCGTGACCGGTCCCCGGCACGACGACCCGTCGTGCACCGGCGCCGACGAGCACCTCGGCCACCTCGTCGAAGGCGGCGCTCCACCCACCTGTCACCACGAGGATCGGCACCCGGGAGACCACCTCGAGGGGGAGCGGCGTCTCCCACGGCGGCGTGCTGCGCCGGAGGCGCGCACCCACCGCCGCGTACTCCGGATCGGCCGGGTCGGTGCCCGGGACACCCATGGCCAGCAGGAAGTCGTGGGTGAACTCGCCGTCCGACAGCTCGGGGTCGGTGCTGCGGTCGAACACCGCCGACATCGCCGCGACCATCTCGTCGACCGCGGGGCGGCCGCGTGCCAGGCCGAGACAGGCCGGCTCGAACAGCGTGAGCGACCGCACCGTTTCCGGCGCCTGGGCTGCGGCGAGCAACGCGGCCACGGCGCCGCCGGAGTGCGCGACGAGGTGGCTGCTGCGGCCGAGCGCCTCGACGATGCGCCTTGCGTCCCGCTGGGGGTCGTCGAAGGGCACCGGGTCGGCGTCGGTCGGCGTGAGTCGGTCCAGGAAGGACGACTCCGGGCTGGCGGCCGCCTGCACCGGCCAACCGTCGGGTCCACCGTCGCCGGCGCCGTACATGAAGACCGCTCGCATGATCGTGATCGTCGCAGGTGTGCGTGCCTGCCGCGGCGCATCGGCCGTACGGTGTCATGGTGACCGCGACCGCGCCCGACGCGACCTCCCCGCTGCGGCTTGCCGAGCTGCTCGACGAGCAGGGCTACCTCGCCGACGAGGGCGTGGCGACTGCCGCGTACCTGTCGCTGGCCATGGGGCGGCCGCTGTTCTGCGAGGGGGACGCCGGCGTCGGCAAGACCGCGCTTGCGGCCGCGCTGGCCGGTGTGCTGGACGCTCCGCTGATCCGCCTGCAGTGCTACGAGGGGCTGGATGCTGCGCAGGCGCTCTACGACTGGGACTTCCCGCGCCAGCTGCTGCACCTGCGGGCCGCCGAGGCAGCCGGTGTCCACGACGCCGAGCGGCTCGAGGCGGAGCTCTACGACCGGCGGTTCCTCGTGGCCCGACCGCTGCTGCAGGCGCTGGAGACGACGCCCAGCGTGCTGCTCGTCGACGAGGTGGACCGGGCCGACGACGAGTTCGAGGCGTTCCTGCTGGAGGTGCTCAGCGACTTCACCATCTCGGTGCCCGAGCTGGGGACGATCCGCGCGGAGACGCCGCCGGTCGTCGTCGTGACCAGCAACCGCACCCGCGAGGTGCACGACGCCCTCAAGCGCCGCTGCCTCTACCACTGGCTCGAGCACCCCGACCTGGAGCGCGAGGTCGCGATCATCCGGCGCCGGCTCCCTCAGGCCACGGCGCGGCTCGCCGAGGCGGTCGGCCGGGTGGCGCGAGCGGCGCGCACCGACGACCTGCTCAAGCCCCCCGGCGTCGCCGAGTCGCTGGACTGGACCGAGGCCCTGGTCGCGCTCGGTGTCGACGAGCTCTCGGACGCCTCGCTGGACCGGGCGTGCGCCAGCCTCGGCGCGTTCCTGAAGTACCGGGAGGACCAGGAGCGGGTGGCCGGCCGGCTGGCCGAGTGGGCGGCGGCGGGATGACCCCGGGTGGGAGCGGCGACGGGGCGCCGACCCTGGTCGGCTTCGCCCGCACCCTGCGCGCCGCCGGTGTCGACGCGACACCGGACCGGGTGCACCAGACCGTGCTGGCGACCGAGCACCTCGACCCGGCCCGCCGACGGGACCTCTACTGGGCCGGGCGGCTGACTCTCTGCTCCGGCCAGGACGACCTCGAGCGCTACGACCGCGCGTTCGCCGCCTACTTCGCCGGCGAGACCGCCCCGCCACGGCGGTCGATGTCGCCGGTGACCGTGGTCCGGCCGGTGGCCGTGCCGGGCGGCGCGGATCCGGGCACCCCCGGACCGGAGGACGCGCCCGCCGCGACCGCCAGCGAGCTCGACGTGCTGCGCCACCGCGACCTGGCCGCGCTGTCGCCGGCCGAGCGGGAGACCGTCCGCACTCTGATCGCGGCCATCGACCCGGTCGGCGCCACCCGGCTGTCCCGACGCCACCGCCCGTCCCACCGAGGCGCCCTTGACACCCGCCGCACCGTACGCGCGATGCTGCGCCGCGGCGGTGAGCCGGTGCGCCTCGAGCACCGCGCCCGCCGTCCGCGCCCCCGGCGCCTGGTGCTCCTCGTCGACGTGAGCGGGTCCATGCAGCCGTACGCCGACGCGTTCCTGCGCTTCGCCCACGCAGCGGCCCGGGCACGTCCCGGCACCGAGGTCTTCACCATCGGCACCCGGCTCACCAGAGTGACCCGCGAGATGCGCGGCCGCGACCCGTCCGCGGCGCTGCTCGCGGTGTCCGGCTCGGTGCCGGACTGGAGCGGCGGGACGCGGCTCGGCGAGCTGCTCAAGGCCTTCCTGGACCGTTGGGGGCAACGGGGCCTGGCGAGGGGAGCGGTCGTCCTGGTGGCCTCCGACGGGTGGGAGCGCGGCGACGCGACGCTGCTCGGCGAGCAGATGCGGCGGCTGGCACGGCTGGCGCACCGGGTCGTGTGGGCCAACCCGCACCGCGGGCAGCCGGGCTACGCCCCGATGACGGCCGGGATGCAGGCCGCGCTCCCGCACGTCGACGACTTCGTGGACGGGCACTCGCTGGCCGCCCTGCAGCACCTGGCGGCGGTCCTCTCGGCACAGTCCAGGGGTCGGGTGGTCAGCCGTGCATGACGTCGTGGACGAGGTGCGCCGCCTCTACGACTCGGGCGACCGGTTCGCGTTGGCGACGGTCGTCGGGACGTGGAGCAGTGCCCCCCGCCGGCCGGGGGCCGCGATGGTCGTGTCGACGTCGGGGGAGCCGACCGGGTCGGTGTCCGGCGGCTGCGTCGAGGGTGCGGTCTACGAGCTGGCGCAGGAGGTGATGGCCAGCGGCGAAGCGGTCCTGCAGCGCTACGGCGTCAGCGACGACGACGCGTTCGCCGTCGGGCTGACCTGCGGCGGCATCATCGACGTCTTCGTCGAGCCGGTCGACGCCTCGGTCTACGCGCAGCTGCCGGCGGTCGTGGCGTCGGTGCGCGCCCACGAGCCGGTCGCGGTGGCGACGGTGGTCGACGGGCCGGGCAACGTCGGTGCGCACCTGGCGGTGTGGGCCGACGTCGACCGGCCGACCCGGGGCAGCCTGGGCACGCAGCGGCTCGACGACGCGGTCGCTGACGACGTACGCGGCATGCTCGACCACGGCACCACCGGGCTGCTCCGCATCGGCCCGGACGGCGAACGCCGGCAGGACGAGCTCACCGTCTTCGTGCAGTCCTTCGCGCCGCCGCCGCGGATGCTCGTCTTCGGCGCGATCGACTTCGCGGCCGCTGTGGCGCGGGTCGGGAAGTTCCTCGGCTACCGGGTGACGGTCTGCGACGCGCGGCCGGTGTTCGCGACGGCCAAGCGGTTCCCGGAGGCCGACGAGGTCGTCGTCGAGTGGCCGCACCGCTACCTGCAGTCGACGACGGTCGACGCACGAACCGTCATCTGCGTGCTCACCCACGACCCGAAGTTCGACGTGCCGCTGCTCGAGGTGGCGCTGCGGACCGACGCGGCCTACATCGGGGCGATGGGCAGCCGGCGCACGCACGACGACCGGCTGGCACGGCTGCGCGAGGAAGGCGTCACCGAGGACGAGCTGGCCAGGCTGGCGTCGCCGATCGGCCTCGACATCGGCGCCCGCACGCCGGAGGAGACCGCGGTCTCGATCGCCGCCGAGATCGTGGCGCACCGATGGGGCGGGTCCGGCGCGCGGTTGACCGACACCGCCGGCCCGATCCACACCCAGCGGTGACCGCGGTCGTGGGGCTGGTGCTGGCCGCCGGCGCGGGCCGACGGTTCGGCGGGCCCAAAGCGGTCGTGGAGCTGGCGGGGGAGCGGTTGGTCGACCGCGCGGTGCGGGTGCTCGCCGACGGCGGGGTCTCCCAGGCGTACGTCGTCAGCGGCTCGGTCGCGCTGACGGTGGCCGGCGCCGTCGTGGTCGAGAACCCGGACTGGGAGTCGGGCATGGCGTCCTCGCTGCGGGCCGGGTTCGATGCGCTGCCGACCGAGGCCATGGCCGCCCTGGTCCTGCTGGTCGACCACGTCGGGCTGACGCCGGCCGCGGTCCGGCGGGTGGCCGGCGAGGTCACCGGCCCGGCGTCGCTGGTGGCCGCGACGTACGACGGGCGACTGGGCCACCCGGTAGTCCTCGGCCGGGACTGGTGGCCCGAGGTGCGTGCCACCGCCGCCGGCGACCAGGGTGCCCGGGCAGTGCTGGCGGCGCACCGCGACGTGCTGGTGCAGGCGGAGTGCTCGGACGTCGCGAGTGCCGCGGACGTGGACCGGCCTGGCGACCTGACGACGTACCGCGAGGGTCGTCATCCCTGACGACGCTGCGTGGCCGGTCTCCGGAGGCGGATCGCGGGGAAGAGACCGCGATCCGTCTCCGGAGAGCCTGAGCACCGCGGCAGCACCGGCCGACCCGTGAGGTCACTCGTCACTCGCTGGTGAGGACGACCAGCTGCTGGTCGCCCGGGTCATCGCGACGTAGCGATCGACGGCGCCCTCGATGCCGTCGCCGACCGACTCCGGGTCGACGAGGACGACGAGGTCGAACTCGAGCCTCTTCGCGAGCTCCGGCGTCAGCGACCCTCGAGGCTCTGCGCGATCGCCGCGACGTGCTCCTCGTCGCCGCCGATCAGCGTCGGGTCGGCCTTGGCGGCACGGTGGTCCGGCAGGTCGAAAGCGGTTGTCGAAAGCTGCACCGGCGGCCCCCATGTCGTGGTCCTTGTTGCCGGCCGGCGGTTCCGCGGCACCACCGGGGCCTTGCCGCAAGCCCCCCGCTGCGCTATACGTCGGGAGTGGAAGGGAGCCGGAAGGCCCCTTCCTTTCGTCTGTCCGACGCCGCTGCGAGGCTCGCGGCTACGTCGTCGTCGCGGGGTCCGGCTCTGTGGTGCGGTCGGGCCGCAGCCGAGGGGTCAGTGCGAGCTGGACGACAGCCACGGCGACCAGAGCGCTGAACGGCACGGTGAAGCTGTCGGTCGCGTCCCTGACGGCGCCGAAGAGGAACGGGCCGGTCGAGGCGAGCGAGTAGGAGAACAGGAAGACCATCGCGGACAGGCGGGCCGACGCCGCCGGGGTCGGCGCGTAGTCGACCAGCTTGACCAGCCCGAGCGAGAAGCCGGCACCTTGGCCGAGGCCCATCAGGGCCACCCACAGCCACGGTGCGGCGGTCGGCGCGGCCGCGATGCCGAGCGTCCCGATGACCGTGAGCAGCACCGCCGCCGCGACGAGCGGCCGTCGGTCGAGCACTCGGTCGGCGAGCGCCGGGCCGCCGACCCCGCTGACGAGCTGAACGATGCTCCAGACCGCGAGCAGCAGTCCCGCGTCACGCGCGGACCAGCCCCTCGCCTCGAACGACGGCGGGATCCAGGCCAGCTGGGTGTAGAAGCCCAGCGACTGCAGGGCCATGAACGTCGCCATCAGCCGGGCTGTCCCGGACCGCCAGGGCAGCGCCACCCGCGGGGTGTCGTCGGCGGGCTCCTCCTTGTCGTTGACCCGGCGGACGACCGGCAGCCAGCCCAGCAGGCCGACGACGGCGAGGCCGGACCAGGCGGCGAGCGACTGCTCCCACGAGCCGAGCTTCTCCGCGATCGGCACGCTGAGCGCCGAGGCGGCTGTCGCGCCGAGCATCATCGCGAGCAGGTAGACGCCGGTCATCGCGCCGGACCGGCCGGGGAAGAACTCCTTGACGATGCCCGGCAGCACCGTGCCGCACAGGGCGATGCCGATGCCGGCCAGCACGGTGCTGGTGAGCAGGACCGGCAGCACCTCACCGGCCAGTCGCATGGCCAGCCCGACGGCGAGGAGCACGAGTGCGACCGCGACCGTCGCCTCACGGCCGATCCGGTGCGCGAGTCGCTGCGACGCGGGGGCGAACAGGCCCATGCACAGCACCGGCACCGTGGTGAGCAGGCCCGCAGCTGCCGAGCTGAGCCCCAGGTCCTCCTGGATCGTGTGCACGAGCGGTGGCACCGAGGCCAGGGCGGCCCGGAGGTTGAGCGCGGCGAGGAAGATCGCGGCGACCAGCAGCGCGGGCGACGGGCGGCTCCCCGTGGTGCCGCTCGTGCTGGACACGGTGCGCGACGTCATGACCCGCCCATCGTCGCAGCATGCGCGGCGTGTCCCGGCCGACGGCCGACCGGTAGGCCACACCGCTCGCATACGGTGTCCGGATGGACGTCGCGTACCGCACCGAGGTGGGCCACGTCCGGTCGCGCAACGAGGACGCCCTGCTCGCCCGGCCCGAGCGCGGGGTGCTGGCGGTGGCCGACGGGCTCGGCGGCCACCCGGCGGGCGACGTCGCCAGCCTGACCGCGCTGGCCAGCGTCGACGAGGCGGCGCTCTCGGCCGGCTCGTCCGAGGACGACCTGCGAGCGGCAGCTGCCGCCGCCCACCAGGCGGTGCTCGACGCCGCAGCCGCGGAGCCGGGCCGCACCGGGATGGGCACCACGCTGGTGCTGGCCGCGGTATCGGAGGACGGCGCTCTCGTCCTGCACGTCGGCGACAGCCGGGCCTACCAGCTGGCGGCCAACGGCAGGCTGTCCGCGATCACCGAGGACCACGGCATGCACGGCTACCTCACCCAGGCCCTCGGCCTGGACCGCGAGGTCGCCCCCGACGTCGCCCGCGTCGAGTGCCCGCCTCGCAGCCGGCTGCTGCTGTGCACCGACGGGCTCACCAACATGGTCGACGACGCGGGTGTCGCCGAGCTCCTCGGTCGCGGCTCCGCGCAGGAGGCCTGCGACTCCCTGGTCGAGGCGGCTCTCGACGCCGGGGGCGTCGACAACGTGACAGTCGTGGTCGCCGCGTTCTGATCCCCGGGGGAGCACCCGGTCGTACGTCGTGGTCAGTCCCGGGGCGGGCCGGCGGCGACCCGAGCGTCCACGACGTCCATCCGCTCGTCCAGCGAGCCGGCCGAGCCCCAGCGCTCCTCCATCCACCAGGTGGCACCGGCGCCCCGCCACGGCTCGACCTGCGCCGCCGCGGCGGCCGGGTCGTCGACCGGCGTCTCACCCTCGACCAGCACGTCGATGCGCTCTCGGGTGACGCCGGCCCCGTTGTCGCGCAGCCAGCCGGTCAGGTCGCGCAGGTCGTCCGGCGTCGCCTCCCGGCCGTCGAGGTGGTACTCGGGGACCATGCCCCGCCCCCGGGAGCACGAAGCCGTAGCGCATGCCGGCGACGCTACGACCCGCCCCCGACAACCGGCGGCGCGAGGGCGGCCAGCGCAGTGACCGCCTCGGGGAAGATCGACGCGGGCGGGTTCACCAGCCCGGCACCGACCTGGCCGGTGCCCGCGAGGCGGCCCGCCATGCCGGTGTTGATGTGCGGCAGGATGCCGGTCCGCGTCACCAGCGTCGCGTCGATGCCGGTCGGCGTGCCGCGGAAGCCGAGCACCGGCACCTGGTAGACCGGGTTCTCGGCCAGCGTGATCTCGTACATCAGCCGGGTCGCTTCGATCGCGTCGCCGACCTCACCGCCGACGAACTTCACGATCGCCGGGGCGGCCGCCATCGCGAAGCCACCGATGCCGCCGGTCTCGGTGATCGCCGAGTCGCCGATGTCGGGGTTGGCGTCCTCCGGCCCGAAGGACCCGAGGTAGAGCCCGTCCGGCGTGTTGGCCGGGCCGGTGAACCACTGGTCGCCGGCGCCCGAGACCTGGATGCCGAAGTCGGTGCCGTTGCGCGCCATCGCGACGACCAGCGACGAGCCGGGCACGTCACGCGCTGCGTCGCCGGCCAGCTTGCAGGCCGGCATGCCCAGGTTGAGGAAGAAGTGGTCGTTGCCGGACACGAAGCGCACCGCCTCGGCGACGTCGGAGGTCGGCGCGCCCGAGTCGATCAGCGACGGCAGCAGCTCGCGCAGGAACATCAGGGTCCCGGCCCGGTTGCGGTTGTGTCCCTCGTCGCCCATCTGCAGCATCTGAGCCGCGATGGACTTGACGTCGACCGGGCCGCCGGAGTCGGTGCGGGCCCGGACGGCCGTCTGCAGCAGCGGCCCCAGGACGTCGGACATCCAGCGCAGCCGCTCCACCACCTCGGGGCCGTAGGCGCCGTAGCGGAGCACCTTGCCGAGCCCCTCGTTGAGCGAGCAGAAGGCGGTCCCGCCGTGCACCGGGTCGCGCAGCTCGAACATCCACATCGACGGGCTCACCACGCCGGCCATCGGCCCGACCGTGCGGTGGTGGTGGCACGGCTCCCAGTGCAGGCTGCCGCCGTCGGCCGCGCCCGCGAGCGCGTGCTCGGCCTCCTCCGGGGTGGCGGCCAGCCGCTCGTAGACCATCGCGCCGATCAGGGCGCCACGCAGGGGCCCGGACGCGCGGTCCCAGCCGATCGGCGGTCCCGCGTGCAGGAACGCCCCCTTGTCGAGGGCGAGCGCCTCGGACGCCGGACGTACGTCGACCAGCTCGGCCCCGGCGGCCAGCATGCGGGCGACCGCGGTCTCGTTGGCGGCGGCGTGCCTGGGGTCGGCGAGCACCCGGGCCAGGTCGGCCTCGACGCCCTCCTCGCCGAGCGGCGGGCGCCAGTCGACCTGCTGCACAGGCGCGGCCTGGGCCGCCACCGCGTCGGCGAACATCTGGGCGCCGACGGCCACCAGTCGCGGCTGGCTCCCGAGCAGACTCATGCTCGACCCCCCCGAGATCGACTGTGCGATGACACACCGGACACGCCGACGAACTGGTGTGTCGGGGCACATCTGAGGGTCATCGGGTGGCTCCGGTGGAGCCGGTCACGAGGGCGACGGCGTGCCGGGCGGCGGCGGCGTTGGACAGCCAGACCGATGCGCCGGCGTCGTGCAGCAGGTCCGCCTGGCGCCGGGGCTGCTGCGGGTCGTCGTGGGTCGCGCACAGCGACACCACGACGGCGAGCTCCCGGCCGTCCTCCGCGGCGCGGCCCCGGGCGGCGGCGATCGCCGGCGCCAGCTCGGCGGCCGGGTCCGGGTTGGCGGCGTGGCCGAGCACCACGTCCAGCAGGAGCACCGAACAGCTCGGGTCGGCGCCCTCGGCGGCGAGCCGGTCGATGCGGGTGCGCTGGTCGATCATCGGGTGCGCGCGTCCCTGAGTCAGGGCGTCGTCGCCGAAGTCGACCATCAGGTGGCCGGGGGAGCGCAGGTCCTCGCCGAGCGCCCACTCGGGCCGCAGCGGGATGTTGGACCGCACCTCGCCCAGCGTCTCGCTCGCGATCAGCATCGCCTCGTCGCACAGCGTCCCGCCGGCGAAGAGGCCGCGCAGCGAGCCGCCCGCAACCGGCGCCGGCTGCTCGTCCCACGACCACGGGTCGGCCCACTCCGCGCCGAGGTGCTCGACGGCCTTGCGCGCCACGGTCGTGAGGTCGTCCTGCCCCGGCCCCAGCAGGGCGACCAGCACCGGCGTCGAGAGCGACTCGGCGTAGGCCGTCACGTCCGCCGCCACCGCGGGGTCCGGCGGCTTGGAGACCAGCACGACGAGCTCGGTCGCCGGGTCCTCGTCGAGCAGCGCCAGCGCCGCCTTGGTCGACCGGCCGGCCACCGTCGCGGACAGGTCGCGGCCGCCGACGCCGAGGCAGTGGCTGACGCCCACCTGGCGGGTGTCCAGCATGCACATCACCTGCTGGGCGCCGGTGCCGCTCGCGGCCACGACGCCGACCGGGCCGGGGCGCACCTGGTTGGCGAACCCCAGGCCGATGCCGCCGACGACGGCGGTCCCGCAGTCGGGGCCCATCACGAGCAGCCCCCGACGAGCCGCCTCGTCCTTGAGCGCCACCTCCTGCTCGACCGGCACGTTGTCGCTGAAGACGAGCACCGACAGCCCGGCCTGCAGGGCCGACCAGGCCTCGGTGAACGCGTGCGGCCCCGGCACCGAGACCAGCGCGAGCGACGGCGGCTCGACGGCCCGGCGGACGGCCGAGCCGATGGTCCGCGGCTCGGGGTCGCGGCCGCCGAGCCCGTCGCCGCTGCCGCCGCCGGTCGTCGTCAGCACCTCCTCGAGCCGGGCCAGCGCGGCTGCCACCGCGTCGTCACCACCGGCCCGGACGGCCACGACGAGGTCGTTCGGCCCGGCGTCGGCGGGCGGGTCGAAGCCCACGCCGCGCATGAAGTCGAGGTTCAGCTCGGTGCCCATCGCCACCTGCGCCGCCTCGACGCCGTCGACGTCGGCCACCTGCCGGCTGACCTGCATCAGGGTCACCGAGTCGTGGTACGCACCGCGGCGCACCTCCACGTGGTCGCCGCTCACGCCGCCACCTCCGCGCCGGAGCGCGCCACCTCGCGGGCGCCCCGGAGCAGGCCGTGCGCCAGCGCGGCGCCCGAGGTGTGCCCGACCCGCAGCAGCCGGCCGAGGGCGGTCGCCACGTCACCGGCGTCACCGTGGCCGCCGAGCGCTTCGCCCAGCGCCAGCGCGGCTGGGACGCCGCGGCCGGCTGCCGCCTCCTCGAGCAGGCTCGCGGACAGGGCTGTCGTCGCGTGCCGCGCGGAGGTGACGACCGGCAGCAGGCCGTCCCGGGCCGCGGTGTCGTGGTGCACCGCGAGCAGCCAGCCGGCCAGCACGTCGTCACCTGCGGGGGTCAGCCCGGGCCCGCGGCCGAGGAGGTCGGCCGGGTCACCGGTCGGGTCGACCGGAGGCGGTACCCCGCGCAGCAGCTCGCCCAGGTCGACCCACCGCGGCGGCCCGCCGGATGACGGCCGCACCAGCGGCCGGCGGACCACCGGTGGCGCCCACCAGCGGACGACCCGCACGGTCAGCGGGCCGAGCTCGACGCGGTGCCCGCCGACCCGGGCCGGGTCGCCCGGCGAGACGCCCGCGAAAGGGCGGTCGCCCCGGTCGAGACCGAGCCGGAGCGCGCAGGGCAGCCCCAGCGCGTCCGCGGTCTCCGCGGCGACCAGCCGGGGCTCCGCCGGGTCGGTGACGACGTACACGCAGGAGGGGTGGACGCCCACCACCCGAGCCCTGCGGGGCGGGCCGGCGAGCAGGTCGCGCGCCGGCAGGGGGGCTGCGGCGGGCAGGGACGGCATGCCGGGACCGTAACGCGTCCCGCTCCCGGGGCGGCACCTTTGTCCGACCTCGACAAGCGCGGGGGACGAAACGCTGTCGTAACAGACCAGCCCCAGTTCCCACACCTGCGGGCCGTGATGGGCCACCCTGCTCTCCGGGTGACGAGGGTCACCGCGGACAGGGCGGCACAGGAGGCCACCATGGCGTTCAGCTGGAAGGTCGTCTACGAGGGGAAGACCCCGCCACCCGGTGAGGTGGTGAGACCGGACGAGCGCCTCTCGTGGGGCCGCACGGCCGGGATCGGGGCGCAGCACGTCATCGCGATGTTCGGCGCCACCTTCGTGTTCCCGCTGGTGATGGGCCTGGACCCCAACCTGGCCATCATGATGTCGGGCGTCGCGACGATCCTGTTTCTGCTCATCACGCAGGACAAGGTGCCGAGCTACCTCGGGACGAGCGCGTCGTTCGTCGGCGGTGTCTTCGCCATCCGTGCCGCGCAGGACAGCGACTCGCTGGTCACCGGCTCGATCATGGTCGCCGGCCTCGTGCTCGCCGCGGTCGGCCTGGCGATCAACTTCCTCGGCATCGGGATCATCCACAAGATCTTCCCGCCCGCCGTCACCGGCGGCGTGGTCATGCTGATCGGCTTCGGACTGGCCTACGTGGTCGCTGACGTCTACTGGCCGCAGGACCGCTGGGTCGCCCTGATCACGATGACCGCCCTGTTCGTCATGACGGCGCTGCTGCGCGGCTTCTGGAGCCGCATCGCGATCCTGCTGGCGCTGGTCTTCGGCTTCGTCCTGTCCTGGGTGCTGGACAAGACGGCCGGCGAGATCACCTCCTTCGACCCCGGTGCGGGGAAGATCACGACGCACGAGCGGGTCAACTTCGACGCCGTCAGCGACGCGTCGTGGATCGGCTTCCCCGACCTCACGGCACCGGACTTCAAGTTCTCCGCAATCATCCTGGTGCTGCCGGCCGTCATCGCGCTGATCGCCGAGAACACCGGGCACGTCAAGGCGGTCGGCGCCATGACCAAGACCGACCTGGACCCGATGATCGGCCGGGCGATCTTCGCCGACGGTGTCGGCACGGCGGTCTCGACTTCCGTGGGTGGCTCGCCGACGACGACGTACGCCGAGAACATCGGCGTCATGGCGGCCACCCGCATCTACTCGACCGCCGCCTATTACGTCGCCGGGCTGGTGGCGATCCTGTTCGGCCTGTGCCCGAAGTTCGGCGCGCTGGTCGCGGCGACGCCCGGCGGCGTCCTGGGCGGCATCACCGTCGTGCTCTACGGCATGATCGGCCTGCTCGGCGCCAAGATCTGGATCGAGAACCGGGTCGATTTCGCCAACCCGATCAACTTGGTGCCGATCGGCGCCGGCATCATCCTCGCGATCGGGCCCGTCGCGCAGAAGATCACCGACGACTTCACGCTCGAGGGGATCGCCCTCGGCACGATCGTGCTGCTGGCGGGCTACCACTTGGTCTACTTCCTCGCCCCCGCCTACATGAGGGACTCGCTGCACTCGCCGGGCGGGTACGAGGAGGGCACCGCGATCGCGGTCGGGCACACCGGCGTGCACCACGACCCGCTGGAGGACCAGGCCACCGGTGGGGAGATCGGGTACGACGAGGGTGCGGCCGGGCCGACGCACCCACCGGACCGCCGCGAGGACGCGGCCGGCGACGACCCGGGGAATGCCCGCTGAGCCGTCTGGAAGGATCGCGCTCGTGAAGCCGTCCGCGTTCGCGTACTCGGCACCCGAGAGCCTCGACGAGGCCCTCGCCGTGCTGGCGGACGCGGGCGGCGACGCGAAGGTCCTCGCCGGCGGCCAGAGCCTGCTGCCGATCCTGAGCATGCGGCTCGCGGCGCCGGCGCTGGTCGTCGACGTCAACCGGCTGCCCGACCTGGCGTACGTCCGCAGCGACCGTGATGCGGTCGTCGTGGGGGCCCTCGCGCGGCACGCCGCCGTCGAGCACGATGCGGCGGCCGCCGAGGCGATGCCGCTGCTGCGCCAGGCGCTGCGACTGGTCGCCCACCCGGTCATCCGCAACCGCGGCACCACCGTCGGCTCCCTCGCCCATGCCGACCCCAGCGGTGAGATGACGGCGGTGCTCGCCCTGACCGGCGGCTCGGTCACCGCCGTGAGCCGGGACGGCGGCGAGCGCGACGTCGCCGCGGCGGACTTCTTCTCCGGCCCGCTCGAGTCGAGCCTGCGCCCGGGGGAGCTCGCCGTCTCGGCGCGCTTCCCGCTCTTCCCGGACGGCACCCGCACTGCCTTCGTCGAGGTGGCCCGACGGCACGGTGACTACGCGATGTGCGGCGTCGCGGTGGCGGTCACGCTGGACGGCGGGGCAGTCGGCTCGGCGAAGGCCGCCTTCATCTCGATGGCTCCCACGCCGCTCGTCGTCGACCTGACCGACGCCGTCAGCGGTCGGCCGGCCGAGGGAGCCGACTGGTCGACGGCCTGCGACCTGGTGCGCGACACGGTCGACCCCGAGGGCGACATCCACGCCACCGCTGACTACCGCAGGCACCTGGCGGGTGTGCTGACCGCTCGCGCGATCGCCGAAGCGACCGGCGCCGCGACCGGGAAGGCAGCATGAGCGCGGCTGTGCCCTCTGAGCCGTCCGTGCCGTCCGGCGGGTCGGTGGTCGCGGCCGACCAGCTGTGCGACGTACGCCTGACGGTCAACGGCGTGCACCGCGAGGCGCGGGTGCCACCGCGACGGCTGCTGAGCGACGTCCTCCGGCACGACCTGCGGCTGACCGGGACGCACGTCGGGTGCGAGCACGGCGTGTGCGGCGCCTGCACGGTGCTGCTCGACGGCCGGCCGGTGCGGTCCTGCCTGCTGCTCGCCGTCACGGTCGCCGGGCACGCGGTGACCACGGTCGAGGGTCTCGGGACGCCGGACGCCATGCATCCGGTGCAGCAGGCCTTCCGCGAGTGCCACGGGCTGCAGTGCGGCTTCTGCACACCCGGCTTCCTGACGACCGTGGCCGCCTTCGTCGAGGAGAACCCCGAGCCGACCGAGGAGGAGGCGCGCGAGGCCGTCAGCGGCAACCTGTGCCGCTGCACCGGCTACCAGAACATCGTCGCGAGCGTGCTGCGAGCGGCCGAGATCACCCGGGACCGGGCCGCCGGCGAGGACGGCCCGCCGTGACCACCAAGCTCTTCGGCGAGCCGGTCCAGCGGGTCGAGGACGCCAAGCTGGTCACCGGCACCGCGCACTTCCTCGACGACATCGGCCACGACTCCCTCGGCGTCGCGTTCGTCCGCAGCCCGCACGCGCACGCGCGGGTGGTCGACATCGACGCGAGCGGCGCGCTGGAGGTCGACGGCCTGGTCGCGGTCTACACCTACGACGACCTGGTGGCCGCCGACGAGGCAGAGGGCAGCACCGTCGCCCACCCGCTGCCGCTGCTCATCCCGCACCCGTCCCTGCACGCGCCGCGCACCGGTTACGCGCTGGCCCGTGACGAGGTCAACCACGTCGGCGAGCCGGTCGTCATGGTGGTCGCCCGCGACCGCTACCTCGCCGAGGACGCCGCCGAGCGCGTCGTCGTCACCTACGACTTCCTGCCTCCGGTCGTCGGTGTCGCCGCCGCCCGCGAGGCCGCGCGCACCGTGCACGAGGACGTGCCGGACAACGTCGCGGCCCACCTGCTGCAGGTGGTCGGCGACGTCGACGCCGTGATGGCGGCGGCGCCGCGACGGCTGCGGCTCGACCTCGACGTCGAGCGCAGCGCCTCGATGCCGATGGAGGGCAAGGGCGTGCACGCCCGGTGGGACCCGGTCGACGGATCCATGCGGGTGCACTCGTCGACGCAGACGTCGACGTCGGTGCGCGCCGCGGTCGCCGCGCGGCTCGGCCTGCCGGCCGGGAAGGTGGAGTGCGTCGCGCCGATGGTGGGCGGCGGCTTCGGCGTCAAGATCGTGCACCCGTGGCCGGAGGAGGTGCTCGTCCCGTGGGCGGCGCGCCGGCTGGGCCACGAGGTCAAGTGGGTCGAGGACCGGCGCGAGCACTTCGTCTCGTCAGCCCACGAGCGCGGCCAGCTTCAGGAGATCGAGGTCGGCTTCGACGACGAGGGCCGCATCCTCGCGCTCGACGTGCGCTTCTGGCACGACAACGGCGCCTACACGCCGTACGGCGTCATCGTCCCGATCATCACCTCGACCCAGCTGCTCGGGCCGTACAAGCCGGCCGCCTACCGGTGCGAGTGGTGGTCGCTCTACACGAACACCGTCATCGTGACGCCCTACCGCGGGGCCGGCCGCCCGCAGGGCGTCTTCGCCATGGAGCGCACGGTTGACGCGATCGCGGAGGAGCTGGGCCTCGACCGGGCCGAGCTCCGGGCGCGCAACTTCATCCGGCCCGACGAGATGCCCTACGACCACCACCTGACCTTCCAGGACGGCCGGCCGCTGGTCTACGACTCCGGTGACTTCCCGGCCTCGCTGGCCAAGCTCAAGGAGCTCGTCGACTGGGACGCCACGCTGGCGATGGCAGCGGCCGCCCGTGCCGGGGGCCGGCACGTCGGGGTCGGCCTCGCCTGCTACGTCGAGGGCACCGGGGTCGGCCCCTACGAGGGCGCGCACGTCCGGGTCGAGAGCTCGGGCAAGGTCAAGGTGGCCACCGGCCTGACGACGCAGGGGCAGGGACACTTCACCTCCTTCGCCCAGGTCGCGGCCGACGAGCTCGGTGTGCCGCTCGAGGACGTCGAGGTGGTCACCGGTGACACCCGCCGCTTCGGCTACGCCGTCGGCACGTTCGCGTCGCGAGCGGCGGTCGTGAGCGGCAACGCGATCGCCCTCGCGTCCCGCAAGGTGCGCGAGAAGGCGCTGCGGATCGCCGGCGAGGCGCTCGAGGCGGATCCGGGCGACCTCGAGATCGTGGACGGGCAGGTGCGGGTCAAGGGGTCGCCCGGCGCGTCGATACCGCTGGCTACCGTGGCGGTGCTGTCCAACCCGCTGCGCTACGCCTTCGACGAGGCGTCCAAGGCGGCCACCCAGTTCGCGGTCGGTGACGCCAGCGGGCCGCCGGTGGCCGACGACGAGGAGCCCGGACTCGAGGGCACCGACTACTACTCGCCTACGCAGTCGACCTTCGCCAACGGCATGCACGCGGTCGTCGTCGAGACCGACCCGGAGACGGCCGAGATCTCGATCCTGCGCTACTGCGTGGTGCACGACTGCGGGCCGCTGATCAATCCGATGATCGTCGAGGGCCAGGTGCACGGGGGAGTCGCACAGGGGGTCGGCGGCGCGCTGTACGAGCGGATGGCCTACGACGAGAACGGCCAGCTGCTCAACGCGTCGTTCATGGACTTCCTCATGCCGTACGCCAGCGAGGTACCCCACATCGAGATCGACCACCTGGAGACCCCGTCGCCCCTGAACCCGCTGGGCATCAAGGGCGCCGGCGAGGCGGGCGTGATCCCGTCCGCGGCCGTCTTCGCGGCGGCGGTGGAGGACGCGGAGGGCTTCCCGATCACCAAGATGCCGATCTCGCCGAGCGAGCTGCACGAGCTGCGTGCCCGCCACGCGGCGGGGGAGCTGCGCCCGCTGCGACGACGTACGACGACGGAGGAGACATCGTGAAGGTCAACGGGACCGCCACCCTGCACGCGCCCCGCGAGCGGGTCTGGGCCGCCCTCAACGACCCCGCCGTGCTGGTCCGCACGATCCCGGGCTGCCAGCAGCTCGAGGAGGTCGGGACGGACTCCTACCGGATGACGATCACGGCCGGGGTCGCCTCGATCAAGGGCACCTACCTCGGGGACGTCGCGCTCACCGACCCCGCACCCCCCACGGGCTTCACGCTCAAGGCCTCGGGCGCCGGGGCGCCGGGCACCGTGAACGCCGACGTGCGGGTCACGCTCGACGACGCCGGGGACGGCCGGACCCTGCTGAGCTACGCCGCGGACGCCGTCGTCGGCGGCGCGGTCGGCGGCGTCGGGCAGCGCGTGCTCGCCGGCGTCGCCAAGAAG
>DATHAP010000156.1 GCA_035489715.1 Actinomycetes bacterium | reverse complement strand
AAGCGTTTCGTGCCGGCGCCGGACACAGCGCGCGCCGTGCTCGACCGGCTCGGTCCCGACGGGGGCGAGCGGCGCCTGACCGACGCGATGGGCGACGAGCTCTACGCGATGACCCAGGTCGACGTACCCCCTGATGCCTGGGACGTGACGAAGGTGCCGCCGCACCTGCGCATGACGTTCCGCGTCGAGGACGGCGCCGGGGCGACGGTCGGTGAGGGCAAGGACCTCGCGGCGCTGTCCGCCCGCCTCGCCCCTGCGGTACGCCGTACGGTCGCTGCCGCTGCCTCCTCCGTCGAGCGCCGCGGCCTGACCAGCTGGTCGTTCGGCGACCTGCCGGCCACCTTCGAGGAGCAGCGCGACGGGCAGACGGTCGCCGGGCACCCGGCCCTGGTCGACGAGGGCGGGTCGGTCGCGCTGCAGGTGCTGGGCTCGGCCGAGGACGCCCGTCGGGTCACCCGTCTCGGCGTGCGCCGCCTGCTCACCCTCACCGTGCCGTCGCCGGTGAAGCACGTCGTCTCGCGGCTCGACGCGCGGCAGAAGCTGGCGCTGGGGCACAGCGAGTACGCCTCCGTCCCGGACCTGCTCGCCGACTGCGTCGACGCGGCGGTGGACGTGCTCGTGGAGCACGCTATGCACGTCACGGACGGGCAGCCGGTCGCGGTCGTGCGGGACCAGGCGACGTTCGACCGGCTGCGGGACGCGGTGCGGGCCGACCTCGCGGACACGACGTACGAGGTCGTCGTCAGTGTCGTCGACGTGCTGATGCTGGCCCACGAGCTGACGGCGCGGGCGAGCGGCTCGACGGTGCCCGCTGCCCTGCCGACCGTCGTCGACGTCCGCGAGCACCTCGCGGCGCTGACCCGGCGCGGCTTCGTCTCCGCTGCCGGCGCCGCCCGGCTGCCCGACATCCGGCGCTACCTGCGCGCCGACGCCGTCCGGCTCGACTCCCTGCCCGCCGCCGCCGGGCGCGACCGGGCCCGCCTCGAGGAGGTGCAGGTCGTCAGCGCCGAGGTGGAGAAGTGGGTGGCGAGCCTGCCTGCCGCCCGTCGGGACGACCCGTTCGACGCGGAAGTCGCCGACGTGCGTTGGATGGTCGAGGAGCTGCGGGTCAGCCTCTTCGCCCAGCAGCTCGGCACGAAGCACGCGGTCTCGGCCAAGCGCATCTACCGCGCCATGGACGCTGTCGGATGACATCGTGCCGTCCGCGGAGGTGGATGTTTGCCCGACGCGGGGGTGACCGGGGTGGACTGGATGACGAGGGCCGAGCCGCACCGTGACGGTCACGGCTCGGACGCCCGCCGGCCGAGCTCGATCTCGTCGAGGACAGGATCCAGCTCCTGGAGACGGTCCTGGACGCCGTCGCCCGCCGGGGCGGAGGTTGCTGATGCGGTGGCGGCATCGCGCGCGGATGACGCGGCACGCGGTCGGCGAGTTGCTCGGAGTCTGCCGTAGCTGCGCGATCGAGGTGCCCAATCTGCAGCTATGGCTCACGTCCGCAGGTGCTGGTCGCGGCCGCTCATGCTGAGCCGAGGCCGGTGGTGAAGGGCGTCGCTGATGGTGAAGCGGTGGTGCTGTCGGGGTCGTCCGGTGGGGTCGATGTCCGGCGGTGGGTGCAGCTGGGGGTAGCCGTTGGCGGCGAGGGTGATGGTCCAGTCCTGGCGGTGCACCATCCGGTGATGGAAGCCGCAGAGCAGGGCCGCGTTGTCCAGGTCGGTCGGCCCGCCTCGTGACCACCACCAGCAGTGGTGCAGGTGGCAGTCGGCGGGCGGTGCGTCACAGCCAGGAGCGACGCAGCCGCGGTCGCGGATGGCTGCGGCGCGGCGTTGGGCCCGGTTGAACGGGCGGCATGCGCGGCCGAGGTCGAGGACCTGGGAGGCGCCATTCATGACGATCGGCACCACCTGCGCCTCGCAGGCCAGCTGGCGAACAGCGGCGACTGAGAGAGGGGCGCCGGTGTCGAGGTGCCCGGTGCCGGGGATCCCGGCCCGGAGCTGGTCCAGGGAGGTGATCACGTTGAGCACGGCGCCGCACTGACCGGGCAACCCCGGCATCTCCACCTCAGAGCTGACGGAGCTGTCCGCATCGTCCGCGAGGTCCGGGCCGGCCTGGTCCGCGTCGAGCTCGTCCTCGACGGGATCGTCCGCGAGGAGATCGTCCACGGCGTCGTCGATGTCGAGCTCGAGCAGATCCGGCTCGCGCAGATCCGTCTGGTCCGCGGCGGCGGTCTCGCCGCCGAGCTTGCCTCCGGGGCGGTTGGTCGGGCTGTCGGTGGTGAACAGGTCGGCCAGGGCGTCGCCGCGGCGTTCGGCAGGGCTGCGGGTGTCTTCGAACCCGTCGACGCCGGGGGCGGGCTTCTCGATCCGGCGGCACCAGGCGAGGAACCCGGCGGCGCCGACCGGGCCAAGCTCGGTCCCGACCCGGACCCGACCGCCGGGGCGGTGGATGACCCGCAGCCAGTTCCGTTCCTGGTCCTGCAGCTCCCGCTCGGCCCGCTCGTGCTCGCGGGCTTCCGCTGCGTCGTCAGCCGGGTCGTCGACCGACGGGCTGCGGGTCAGCGCTTCGACCACGGCCTGCCCGGCCCGCTCGAGCTCCGGCGGGCTGAGCAGCGCGGCCTGCTCGACCATGAACTCCGCAGCCGCACCGGCCTCACCTTCACCGCCGGCCTCGCCGTCGTCACTCGCGTCGAGGTCGGGCAGGGCGTCGATGCGGTGCAGCACCGCGGCGAGGACCTCGGCCTGCTCCACGGTGACAGCACCGGCCGTGAGCGCGTCGAGCAGCACCGGGTGCCGGCCCAGGGCCGTCGCCTGCCGCAGCCGGGCAACGGCGTCGGCGCGGGAGAGCCGCCAGCGGTCTCCCAGCCACCGCTCCGTCGACGGCGCACCGGTGGACGCCTTGAGGTCCCGTGACTCGACCTCGGCCAGCAGCACCGCCTGCAGCGCGGCGGCGTGCGCCTGCAGTCGCACCAGCAGGGACACCCCGCGCTCCACGTCACCATCAGCCAGCCGCCACACCGACGAGGCATCAGCCTCCGCCAACAGATCACAGGCACCCGCGAGCTCGTCGACCACCGGCCGGTCGACCAGGACGCCGCTCGTGCTCATGACCGTCAACCTAGACAGGGGGTCGGACACAACCCCAACCCGGAGAGCACCGGAAAACGTTTGTGGACAATAGGATCCGTCCAGAGCTAGCCGGCCCCGCGGCGGGTCAGACCGGCTCGGTGCGCCGCGGCATGAGCCACAGCACGGCGAAGCCCACGAGGGCCGCGACGACCACGCCCAGGAACACGTTGTGCGACGCGTCGAAGAGCGCCGACCGGACGTAGTCCGCCACCGGACCAGACCGGTCACCACCCTCGACGACGAGGCGCTCGGCGTCGGCGCTGTCCCGCATCCGGTCCGGGAAGCTGGCCGGCGCGTTGGCGAACCGGTCGGCCAGCGTGGCGTTCGCAATCGCCCCGAAGGCCGCGACGCCGACCGCGCTGCCGAGGTTGCGGGCGAACAGGTTGGTCGCCGTCACCACGCCGCGCCGCCGCCAGTCGACGACCGACTGGACCGCGACGATCGTCGGCGCCGAGCAGAGCCCCAGCCCCACACCGACGACGAACGTGGTGGCGGCGACGGTGAGCACGGCCGAGTCGGCAGTCAGCATGGCCACCAGCACCGAGCCGAGCACGACGATGGCGGCGCCGATCAGCGCGGTGTCGCGGAAGCCGATCCGAAGATAGACCCGGCCGGACAGCGCCGCGGCGATCGGCCAGCCCAGGGTCATCGCCGCGAGAGCGAACCCCGCGACCAGGGCTCCGGTGCCGAGTACGCCCTGGACGTACGTCGGCACGTACGACACCAGGCCGATCAGCACGACCCCCACGGACACCGACGCGAGGTTGCCACCCAGGAGCACCCTCCGGTTGAAGACCCACAGCGGCAGCACCGGCTCGGCGGCCCGCCGCTCGACGAGCACCATCAGCACCAGCGCCACCGCGGCGCCGGCGAAGACGGCCAGGCTGACCGGCGAGGACCACTCCCACGCCACGCCGCCCTCGAGCAGGCCGAGGATCAGCAGCGAGAAGCCGGTGGTCAGCAGGACGGCGCCGAGGACGTCCATCTGGTGCGGGTGGCGCTCCACGCTCTCGCGGAACGCCCGGGCGAGCATCCACGCGGCGAGCGCGCCCAGCGGCAGGTTGATGAAGAAGATCCAGCGCCAGCTGAGGTACTCGGCGAACAGCCCGCCGAGAGTCGGGCCGACGACCGACGAGATGCCCCAGACGCTGGCGACGTACCCCTGGACACGCGCCCGCTCCGCCACCGAGTAGAGATCGCCGACGACCGTCACCGTCATCGGCAGGATGGCGCCCGCGCCGATCCCCTGCACCGCCCGCGCGGCGATCAGGGTCGGCATGCTCCAGGCCAGCCCGCACAGCAGCGATCCGAGGACGAACACCCCGATGCCGAAGAACAGCACCGGCCGCCGGCCCACGACGTCGGCCAGCTTGCCGTAGATCGGCACCAGGACCGCCTGCGCCAGCAGGTAGATGGAGAACAGCCACGGGAACTGCGAGAATCCGCCGAGGTCGCGCACGATCGAGGGAACAGCCGTGGCGATGATCGTGGCGTCCAGCGCGACCAGCGCGGTCGCGAGCATCAGCCCGATCAGCACCGGCCCGCGCTCGGAGCGCAGGCCGATGCCTGCCGGGCGGTCCGATGAGGGCGGTGCCGGGGTCGGGTCGTGGGCGCGCATCCTCCGTGCCAACCCAACCGGGCCGTGATCCCTTCCCGGCGGCTACGGGAGACTCGTGCCGTGCACCCCTACCAGCGGTTCTCGTCGTGGCTGCTCGTCGTGCTGGGCAGCGTGCTGATCCTCAGCGGCACGATCGGGCTTGTGGACGCCATCGTGCACCAGCAATGGGACGTCGCCTTCTTCACGCTCGCCCTGTTGGCGGTCGTGGTGTTCGGCACCCTGCGCGGGGTCACCCAGTTGCGGGCCGGTCGCCAGCGGGAACGCTGAGCGCCGCTCCAGCAGACGCGGCAAGGGCCGGGAGCGGTGCTCCCGGCCCTCGCCGTCGTGCTGATGGTGCTGCTCCCGGAGGAGCCTGGTGCTACTGGGCCGGGTTGACCACCTTGACGGTCAGGTCCTGGCCCCGGTCGCCGGTCACGGTGACCGTGACTCCCTCACCCGCGACCTTGACGCTGTTCTGCGGGTTGGCGCTCGACCAGTACGCCAGCGGGTTGCTGTCGTCGAAGGTCGGGATGCCGGGGTTGCTCTCCGCGCACGCCGCCACCGTCTCGATGGACTGCGACGGGCCGTTGCCGACCACGACCTGCTTGTGCAGGCACGTCTCGTCCGTCGCCTCCAGGCCGAACGTGGCGTCGAAGGGCTGCCGCCGGTTGCTCGGCCGCGTGCCGTCCGGGTAGCTGAACGGCGCCGGTCGGGCGTCGACCGGGAGCGACAGGCCGGTGCCCGGGTGCTCCGAGGTGTTGTCGTCCTCGACCGAGTGGTTCACGTACCAGACCAGCAGGCCGTTCTGGAACTTGAAGAACTCCACCCAGTCCGGGCGCTTGTACGCCTCACTGAACTGGTACGGCCCGGTCCGCAGCGTGTCGTCGTAGCCGGCGTACTCCCGGTTCTCGACAAGGTAGTAGGACGGCGAGGTCTTCGACACCGTGCCGGTACTGATCTGCCACAGCCCGGATTTCGTCCACGCGCCGGTGCCGCTCTCGACGTCGTCGACGGTCCCGTTGACCGAGATGTCGTCGAGGAAGGCACCGGCCAGGTGCACGCCGCCGTCCGACTGGTAGCGGAACCGGAACTCCGAGGCAGAGCCACCCGCGTCGTAGGAGTAGCGCAGCGTGGTCCACCGGCCGTTCGATGAGCCGTCGACACCGCTGCCCGTACGCTGCCACGTCTGGCCACCGTCGAGGGAGTACTCGGCGTACAGGAAGTCGTAGCCGGCCTCGATGTTGTACCAGGCGCTCGCGCTGACGCTGACCTTGCCCGCGGCCGCCACCGAAGTGGTCAGGCTCTCGTTCAGGTCGTCAGCGCTGCCGGTCCACCAGGCGTGGGTCCCCGACGGCGGCGTCGTGTAGTCCTTCGTCACCGTGGCGTCCGGCAGGTCGATCTTGACGGCCTGGTCCTTGCCGGAGACGTGGTACTGGGACGGGTTGAGGGTGAAGTTGCCCGACTTCCCGGCCGGGACGGTGCTGTAGTCCAGCCAGCCGAGGAACAGCTTCTCCTCCGGGCCCATCAGGCCGGGCGTCGTGCCGATGCCCTCGGTGCCGCCGTGGCTCAGCCACGAGCCGGAGCTCATCAGGGTCCAGAATGCGGTGCCGTTCTCGCCGCCGGCAGTGTCGTAGTAGTCCGGCAGACCGAGGTCGTGGCCGTACTCGTGCGCGAAGACGCCGAGGCCACCGTTCTCCGGCTCCGTGGTGTAGTCGCCGAACCAGTACGTCGACTGGCCGATCTGAGCACCACCGGACAGGTTGCCGGCCGGGCCGGTCACGCCGTAGTCGTCACCGTTGACGTACCAGCGGTGCGACCAGATGGCGTCCTCGCCCTGGCCGCCGCCGCCGGCGTCCTCCCCCTGCCCGGCGTGCACCGCCTGGAAGTGGTCGATGTAGCCGTCGGACTCGTCGAAGTTGCCGTCGTTGTCGAAGTCGTTACGGTCCCAGACATCGAACTGCTTGAGGTAGTCCTGGACGGCAGCCTTGCTGCCCATCTCCTTCAGGGCGTCCGCGTACCACGCGTTGCCGGCGTCGCTGATGAACGCCCAGGAACCGCCGAAGTCCTCGACGGCGTTGTCGCCGTAGTAGGACGCGTTGTAGGGGACCTGCACCCAGTCGGAGACCGTGTTCGTCACCGAGTACTGCCCGTTGGAGAGCGCCTCGTAGAAGGTCTTCATCGACTCGCCCGAGCCGTTGAAGAGGTTCTCGTAATAGGCCTTGTCGTAGTCCTTGGTCCACGTCGTCGAGTTGTCCACCGAACGGTCCGGCTGCGCGATCTGGTTGTGCAGCGGGCCGGGGGCGGTGCCGTACTTGTTGACGCTCTGGGTCCCGAACTCGGCCAGAATCGTGAAGATCTTGTCACTCTTGGTCGTCTCGACCTCGGCGAACTTGCCGTCGCCGAGCTTGACGACGCCGTCGGCGTCGGGGGTCGCCTCGCCGGCGGCGACCTTCTGCACGGCGGCCTCACGCAGCGCGAGCTGCTTCTTGGTCGCCGGGCCGAGGCGGTTGTCCGGCCGGTGCGCGGCCGCCCTCGCCTGGCCCGCGGTGGCACCGTCGTCCTGCACAGGTGCGGCGACGGCCGGCTGCTGGATCACAGCAGCGGCAACCGCGACACCGGCAAGACCGGTGACCACGGAAGTGGTGAGCTTCCTCACGAGTAGTCCTCCCGGGGGGTGGGTACCTGGCCCTTCTGGCCGAGGCCGGGCGAGTGTGTCACACGTCACCAACGGCGGCCTAACCGTGACAGATCGCCGTGCAATTGCCTCGTTGCGGGCGCAAACCGACCGCCTCCGGCCACTGCTCGCCGCTGCCGACCCTGGCGTCCTGGCGTCGGGGCAACCCTTCGGCTCGCCATCGCGTCCTTACCTGCAAACGTCCACCGACCCTGACCGCCTCCAGCACGAGGAGCCCACGATGTCCCCAGCGACCACGACGACCCGACGAGCGACGACGGTGGCGACGCTCGCCCTCACCACGGCCCTGGCCGGCAGCCTGGTGCTGGCGGCCGGTGCGGCGCAGGCCGCCGACGACACCGCGCCCTCCAGCAAGGCCGCGATCGAACACGACGAGTGGGTCGGTGCCGGGTCCGGGGCCGCCGGGTCGGGAGCGGCCCGGCTGACGAAGGCGCAGGTCGAGCACGGCGAGGCCGCTGCTCGAACCGCGTCGCCCGGTTCGGCCGGCAACGCCGGCTCGACCGCGGCGACAGGTGCCACCGGCACCGGCACCGGCCAGGCGGCGGCGACGACCGGAGGGGACGCCGCCGCCTGGCAGCTCGCCGCGGCCGCCGCCATGGGCGCGCTGGTGACCGGTGCCGCCTTCGTCGGTGCCCGACAGGTCGCCGCGCACCGGCCCTCCGGCCACGCGGTCGCCCCGTAGAGGGGCATCAGCAGTGGACGCCGTGCAGGACGAGGTGTTCCGCGGGTTCGTGGCGGCCCGCGGGCGCGCCTTGATCCGCACGGCGTACCTGCTGACCGGGGACCAGCACCTTGCCGAGGACCTGGTGCAGACCGCGCTCGAACGTGCGGTGCAGCACTGGTCGAGCATCCGGGACGTCGGCGCCGCCGAGCAGTACGTCCGCCGCACCATGTACCGGGAGAACATCTCGCTGTGGCGGCGGCGCAGGCTCACCGAGCTGCCCACCCAGGTGGTGCCGGAGCCGCGCCGCGAGCGCCCCGCCGCCGACCCGACCGACCGGTCCACCGACCGGATGGTCCTACGGGACGCCCTGATGCGGCTGGGCCCGAGGCAGCGGACCGTGCTCGTGCTGCGCTACTTCGAGGACCTCACGGAGCAGCAGACCGCTGACCTGCTCGGGATCAGCGTGGGCACGGTGAAGAGCCAGTCCCACAAGGCGCTGCACGCCATGCGCTCGGCGTGCCGTGACCTGGCACCAGCAACGGGAGGCGAGCGATGAGCATCGACGTCGAGGACCAGGTCCGGACCGCCCTGCACGAGATCGCCGACGACGCCCGGCCGGCACCCCTGATGCAGCGACTCGAGGCGGGCCGCGGCGCGACGCGGCCACGACTGCTCCGGCATCGATCCGTGGTCGGTGCCGTGGCGGCAGTGGTCGCCGCGCTGCTCGTCGCCGCGCTGATGTCGCGGGCCGAGCACGCCCGCCGGATCGACCCGGCCGAACGGCTGCCCAAGGTGATCACGCTCTCCGAGTCGGGGACGCTGAGCCCAGGGCGGGTGCTGCTCGCCATCTCGCTCGCCGCGGACAGCGAGAACGACAACACGCCCTCCTACCTCCTGACGAGCAACGAGACCGAAGCCGTGCTCCTTCCCCAGACCGGGGAGGTCCAGGGGCACTGGACGCAGCACCTGTCCGCCGACGGCGCCAGCTTCGTCCGGCAGGGCTGGCAGACCCAGGCGGACGTCGAGATCGTCGACCTGCGGGCCGGGAGCGTCGACCACGCAGGCGGCGCACGAGGCCACTGCCCGACGCTGTCGCCGGACGGCAGCCTGTTGGTCGCGGCGGACTACGCGACGGGCGACGTGGTGCTGATCGACCGGGTCAGCGGGACAGTGAACCAGATCGCCGCAGAAGGCCCGGAGTGCGGCTACCACTCGTTCGCCTGGGCCCCGGACAGCGAGCGGATGGTCGTGCGGGGCAGGTACGGGTCCGGGCTGCGCGACCTGCATGGCCGACTGCTCCGTGAGCTGCCCGGGCGTCTGGCCAACGGGTCGATGTCCTGGTCGCCCGACGGGCGTGACCTTCTCATGTACCGGTCCGCCACCGGTGGTTTCGCGGTGGTGTCGGTCGCTGATGGGACTGCGACCGCCCTCCCCGCCCCGGCAGGCGACGCGCGACCGCTCGGCTGGACCGGTGACCGGGTCGTCTGGCTGGTCGGGGGCGTCGGGGACCAGCGGCTGGTCACGACGGACCGTGAGGGGCGCGACCGCCAGCTGTGGACACGTCTGGCGCTCGGGACGCGCCAGGTCGACAACATCACCTGGTCCCGTGCCCTGACCGGCCGCGGCTGACCTCCGAGGAACCGTCCCCGCCGTATCCTCGGCCCGGTGCGCCTCCTCGACCACCTTCCCGGGCCGGAGGCGGCGGACCCCGACGCGCTGTTCGAGGCGTTCACCGGCTGGACCACCGAGCAGGGTCTCGACCTCTACGCGGCGCAGACCGAGGCACTGATCGAGCTGGTCTCCGGCAGCAACGTGATCCTGGCCACGCCGACCGGCAGCGGCAAGAGCCTGGTCGCCGCGGGCGCCCACTTCGCGGCCCTGGCCGAGGGGCGCCGGAGCATCTACACCGCACCGATCAAGGCGCTGGTGTCGGAGAAGTTCTTCGCCCTGTGCGACATGTTCGGCGCTGACAAGGTCGGCATGCTCACCGGCGACGCCTCGGTCAACCCGGACGCCCCGATCATCACGGCCACCTCCGAGGTGCTGGCCAACCAGGCGCTGCGCGAGGGCGCCGACACCGACGTCGGTGTCGTGGTGATGGACGAGTTCCACTATTACTCGGACCCGGACCGCGGCTGGGCGTGGCAGGTGCCGCTCCTCGAGCTCCCACACGCGCAGTTCCTACTGATGTCGGCGACCCTCGGCGACGTGTCGTTCTTCGAGTCCGACCTCTCGCGGCGTACGTCGCGAGCGACCGCGGTCGTCGCCACCGGCGAGCGGCCCGTCCCGCTGACCTACTACTACGCGACCACCCCCGTGCACGAGACGCTCGACGAGCTGCTGCACACCGACCGGGCGCCGGTCTACGTCGTGCACTTCACCCAGGTCGCGGCCATCGAGCGGGCGCAGGCCCTCACCAGCGTCAACGTCGCGACGCGCGCGGAACGCGACGAGATCGCCGAGATGATCGGCGGCTTCCGCTTCTCGGCCGGCTTCGGCAGGACGCTGTCCCGGCTGGTGCGGCACGGGATCGGCGTGCACCACGCCGGTATGCTGCCCCGCTACCGGCGACTGGTGGAGACCCTTGCCCAGGCCGGGCTGCTCAAGGTGATCTGCGGCACGGACACGCTCGGCGTGGGCATCAACGTGCCGATCCGCACCGTCCTCGTCACGGCGCTGTCCAAGTACGACGGGTCACGCACACGGCACCTGACCGCCCGGGAGTTCCACCAGGTCGCCGGCCGCGCGGGCCGGGCCGGCTTCGACACGGCCGGCACCGTCGTCGTGCAGGCGCCCGACCACGTCGTCGAGAACGAGAAGGCGAAGGCCAAGGCCGGCGACGACCCCAAGAAGCTGCGCAAGCTCGTGAAGCGCAAGCCGCCCGAGGGGTTCGTGTCATGGGGGGAGCCGACGTTCGAGCGCCTCGTCTCGGCCGCGCCGGAGCAGCTCACGTCGTCCTTCTCGGTCACCCACTCGATGCTGCTCAACGTCATCGCTCGGCCCGGCGACCCCTTCGCCGCCATGCGCCGGCTGCTCGAGGACAACCACGAGCCGCGCGAGCGCCAGCTGCGGCACATCAAGCACGCGATAGCGATCTATCGGGCACTGCTCGCCGGCGGCGTCGTGCAGCAACTCGACCGGCCCGAGCCGGACGGCCGGCAGGTGCGGCTCACCGTCGAGCTGCAGCCGGACTTCGCCCTCAACCAGCCGCTGTCCCCGTTCGCCGTCGCCTCGTTGGAGCTCCTCGACAGGGCCTCGACGACGTACGCCCTCGACGTCCTCTCGGTCCTCGAGGCGACGCTGGAGGACCCGCGCCAGGTCGTGCAGGCGCAGCGCAAGAAGGCGCGCGGCGAGGCGGTGGCGGCGATGAAGGCGGAGGGCATCGAGTACGACGAGCGGATGGAGCTGCTGGAGGACGTCACCTACCCGCAGCCGCTGCGCGAGCTGCTCGAGCACGCCTACGAGACCTACCGGCGCGGGCACCCGTGGGTCGCCGACCACGAGCTGAAGCCCAAGTCGGTCGCGCGCGACATGTCGGAGCGGGCGATGACCTTCACCGAGTACGTCGGCTTCTACCAGCTCGCGCGCTCCGAGGGGCTGGTGCTGCGCTACCTGGCCGACGCCTACAAGGCGCTGCGCCAGACGGTGCCCGAGTCGGCGCGCACCGAGGAGCTCACCGACCTGACCGAGTGGCTCGGCGAGCTGGTGCGTCAGGTGGACTCCAGCCTGCTGGACGAGTGGGAGCGGCTGACCAGCATCGACCAGGTCGAGCAGGCCGACGTGGCGCGGCACCACGTCCGGGACGAGAGGCCACCGGCGGTCACGTCGAACGCCCGGGCCTTCCGGGTCCTGGTGCGCAACGCGATGTTCCGGCGGGTGGAGCTGGCCGCGCTGCGGCGCTACGCCGACCTCGGCGAGCTGGACGCGGACGCCGGCTGGGACGCGGCGGCTTGGGCCGACGCCATGGCCGGCTACTGGGCCGACCACGACCAGCTGATGACCGGACCCGACGCCCGCGGGCCGGCCCTGCTCATGGTCACCGAGGAGCCGGGGCGCTGGGTGGTGCGGCAGGTCTTCGACGACCCGGCCGGCGACCACGACTGGGGCGTCTCGGCCACGGTCGACCTGGCCGCGTCGGACGAGGCCGGCGAGGCGGTCGTCGTCGTCACCGCGGTCGACCGCACCGACTGACCCGGTCGTCCCCCACCGGCCCAGCCTGCTCTGCCAGGGTGTGCGGGTGATGCGCAGCAGGGTCACTCGGCCGACGCTGGCTGCCGCCGCTCTCGTCGGAGCTTTGCTCTGCCCCGTCGGCCCGTCACCGGCGCCCGGTGCCGTGGCAAGCCGGGCCGCCGACGGACTGCCGGAGTTCCGGTCGGCCGTGCGCGTGATCGGGACCGACCTCGCCGACCGGATGCGGCCGTCGACCTGGCGGCCCGGCTGCCCGGTGCCGCTGCGGGACCTCCGCTACGTCCGCGTCTCGTTCGTCGGCTTCGACGGGACCGCCGGCTACGGCCGGCTCGTCGTGCACGAGGACCAGGCGGCGGCGGTCGTCGAGGTCTTTCGGTCGCTGTACGAGCAGCGGTTCCCGATCCGTCGCCTGCGGCTGGTCGACGCCTACGACGGCAGCGACGCCCGGTCGATGGCAGCGAACAACACCTCGGCGTTCAACTGCCGCCGGGTGACCGGCGGCACGTCGTGGTCCGAGCACTCCTACGGCCGGGCGGTCGACGTCAACCCGGTACAGAACCCTTACGTGTCCGGGTCGATCGTGGAGCCACCAGCGGGTGCGGCCTACGTCGACCGGTCACCCCTGCGCAGGGGCATGGTCACCCGCGGCGTCCGGTCGGCGTTCGCGTCCATCGGGTGGGGCTGGGGCGGCTCGTGGACGACGAGGAAGGACTACCAGCACTTCTCCAGCACGGGCCGCTGAAGCCGGCCCGGTCAGTCCCGCTCGACCTTGCCCCAGCCGTGCCACCGGTCGACCTCGACCCAGGCGTTGACCCGCCCACGCCGGCGGTTGCGGTAGGGGGCACCGCGGTAGTGCGTCGAGAGCCGGTCGATGCCGGCCAGCCCCTCGTCGTCGGACATCTCGACGACCCGGCCCTGGATGCTCACGTGGGTGTACCAGTCGTCGCCGTCGAGCACCGTGATGCTCACTCGTGGGTCGTTGCGCAGGTAGTCGAGGCGCTTGCGACCCTGGTCCATGTTGACGAAGACCCGGTCGCCGTCCATCAGGTACCAGGTCGCCACGGACACCGGCTGCCCATCTGGCCGCACCGACGTCACGACGGCCGGGTTGGGCCGCTCCAGCAGTGCGCGCACGTCCGGCGGGAAGGTCGAGTCGCTCATGCGGCGGCGCCTACCCTCGCCGGCTGCGTCCTACGCCGCCTCAGGCGCCGAGCGCCCGCCACACGCCGACTCCGGCGATGCCGTCGGTCTCCCAGCCGTGCCGGGCCTTGAGCCGGTTGACCCGCTGCTCGGTGATGTCGCCGAAGAAGCCGGTGCGGTACTTGGGTCGCATGTTCAGCGCGACCTGCAGCGCGCGCACCACGACGCCCTCGTCGCCCTTCTCGAGGAAGGTGTACTGGAACTTCGTGATGCCCGAGCGGACCGGGATCACCACGGTCTGGCCGACCCGGATCAGGTCGCCCGAGAGCCCGCTCGCCGATCTGATGCCGGCCACCGTCGAGTGCCAGGTCTTCGCCAGCCGGCTCAGGCTGTCGCCGGGCCGCACGACGTAGCGCATCCGCGACGGCAGCGCCCTCGACGAGGTGACCGACGTGGCCGGCGGCGCTGTCGGGGCGGCCGCGCCGCTGCGGGCGGCCGCCCAGGTCGGGTGGGTCGTCGTCCCGGTCACCTCGAGACCGCGGGCCTTCTGCAGCGTGCGTACGGCTTCCTCGGTGATCGGGCCGAAGAACCCCGTCACCGGCTCGACCGACAGCAGCCGCTGCAGCTGGAGGACGTAAGCACCGGTCGACTCGCGCTGGAGCAGCGGCCGGCCGGTGAGCGACATGGCGCTGGCCGGCTCCGGGCAGGGCGTGGACCTCGGCCCCGACCACGGCGTGGCCTGGTCCCCCTCGACCTTGACGCACGGCCCGTAGTCGATGGCGGCGGCCTTGCCGGTCCACCACGAGGTGCGCTTCATCGCGCCGTTCCAGGCCATCGAGATGTGCAGGTGGTCACCGTGGCTCTCGCCGCCGGTGTACGCCCGCCAGCCCTCCCCGGCGCGGTAGGACGACCAGATCCGACCGTCGTAGATGACGTACATGACGCCGAGCCGCCGGGCCTGGAAGCCGCCCATCCCGCTCGGGCCCGGGGCCAGCAGCCAGTCCAGGAACTGCGTCGCGAGCGCCTTCTCGGCCGGCTTGGACGCGTCCAGGCCCCAGTCCCAGGCCCGGCCCTCCTTGTGCTCGCTCTGGCCGCCGATGTCGCAGGCCCGGGTGATGCCGAGGTCGCGGCCGCCGTAGGCGGCGAGCAGCATGCTGCGCAGGGCCAGCGTTCCCGGCTTGACCACCGGGTCGCAGGAGGTCTGCGGCAGGTACGGCGCCCACCCCTCGGTGACCGACGGGGCGGCGACCGAGGCTCTCGGGTCGGCGACCGCGGCCTCGGCGCCGGCCACCGGGCCGGCGGCCAGCCCCCCGGTCAGCCCCCCGGTCAGCCCCCCGGTGAGCACCGCGACGGCCACCATCGTCCCGAGACCGCGTCGACCGTTACCTCGACCCGCACCGCCGTACCGCACGCTCTGCTCCCGACCCCGTCGATGGCCCGTGACCCCCGTCCGGGATCATGCTCGGCCGTCCCAGCAGCCACCTGAACCCCATTTGTCCCACATCTGGGAAAAACTTGGAAGATCAGCGGTGCGTCGACTTGCACTCCGCCCGGCGAGCCCGCTCAGCCATCTCGCTCAGGCGGCCGCGGTACCTCGGGCAGCGCCGCCCAGTCCGCCCAGCTGATCTCCCGGGGGACGTACCGCGGCTGCTCGAAGGCCCACTCCTGGGCGACCCAGTAGGGCACCAGCTCGTCCAGCTCGGCCTCGACGTCGGACCCGACGAGGCGGTCCACGACCCACCACGAGACGTCGGCGTCAGCGCTCACCCGCTCGGCCGGGTCGAGGTAGACGCACCCGAGCAGCTCGGTCTCGTCCTCGTCGAGCAGGGCGTAGTTGAACGACTCGTGCGCCTCGATCTCGCGCTCGTGCCGCTCGAGGTCCTCGCGGTCCTGCTCGACCGTCATCGTCGCCGGCGGCCAGCCCCAGGCCTCGCCGTAGATGGACCAGAGCCGCTCGCGGGAGCCCATGACGGCCGGGTAGTCGATGTCCACGTCGCTGCCGCGGATCGGGCGCAGGTGGTGACCGGTGGTCAGGTCGACCCGGGTCGGGTGCTCGAAGTCGTCGGGGAGCCAGCCCATGATCGCAACCTACCGGTCGGCTAGACCTCGCGGTCCAGCCGCTGCTGCATCTGCCGGAGCGCGGTCTCCGCGGCCCGGCGCACCGCCTCCTCCGGGTCGTCGGCGACCTGGTGGAGTGCAGTGGCGTGCTCGCCCTCCCCCACGACACCGAGCCCCCGCGCCGCCGCGGCACGGACACGCGGCACCTCGTCGTCGAGCAGCGGCACCAGAGCGTCGGCCGCCTCGCCCACCTCCCAGGTGGCCACCACCTTGGCCGCCATCTCGCGCACCCGCCAGTGTTCGACGCCCAGCGCCGCCACGACGTCGCGCCCGGCTACGGGCTGGTAGCAGTGCAGCAGCCCACGGGCTCCCCATACCCGGACCCAGTACGCGTTGACCCGCAGCTGGTCGCCATCGAGGCCCATCAACCAGGCAGTGGCGCGGCCTCCCAACCAGGCCAGCGACGGCAGCTCGGGGTCGTCGTGGGCCGCCCGGCCGGCCAGCAGGTCGGCGCACCAGGTGACCACCTCCTCGTGGCCCACCAGGTCGACCAGCTCGGCGATCCTGGCCGCGGGCGTGCCGTCGAGCGACATCGGCTCCTGCACGGCGCCAGGCTAGGCAACCGTCCCGACAGGCAGGACCGTGGCAGGCTGCGGACATGTCCGGCGTCGCGCTGTTCACCGTCGAGGAGGCCCGGGCCGAGCTGGCCCGGCTGCTGCCGGTGCTCGACGAGGTGGTGGCGCTGCGCGCCGACGCGGCCGAGCTGGCGGTCAGACCTGCGGACGGGCCGCCGAGTCCCCTGGGCGGCCTGCCCGAGCTCAAGGCCGCGCAGGCCCGGCTCGACGAGCTGCTCTCGACCGTGCAGCAGACCGGCGTCGAGCTCAAGGGCTTCGCCCCGCTGCTGGTCGACTTCCCGAGCGAGCTGGCCGACACCCCGGTGCTGCTCTGCTGGCTGGAGGGCGACCGGTCGCTGGGCTGGTACCACCGGCTCGACACCGGCTTCGCGGGGCGGCGGCCACTCCCGTGACGGAGCCGCCGGAGGACGAGGCGGCGCGGTACGCCGTCCTGACCGACCGGGTGCTCGCCCTGTACGAGGAGCAGCAGTACGTCGCCGCGCTGGGCAGGATCGACGCCGAGCGAGGCAGCGTGCCGGCGTACCGCTCCGACCTGGCCCACCTGGCGGCCTGCCTGCACGCCCTGGCCGGCGACCCGGCCGCGGCGCTGCGCGACCTGCAGGACGCGGCGGCGGTGGGCGGCTGGTGGCACCCGCGGATCCTGCTCGACGACGACGACCTCGAGCCGGTCCGTGGCCTGCCGGGCTTCGAGGCCCTCGTGGCGCAGGCGACTGACCGGAGCACGGCGGCACAGGCCGCCGCCCGTGCCCGGCCGCCGGTTGTGCACCGGCCGCCGGACGAGCGGCCGGCGCGCGGGCTGCTGGTGGTGCTGCACGGCGCCGGGCAGGGCGCGGCGGCCACGGCGGCCCGGTGGGCGCCCGCCGTCGACCGGGGACTGGTGCTGGTGGCGGTCGAGTCGTCGCAGCTGAGCACCCCCACCTACCGCACCTGGCCCGACCCGGCGGCCGCGGCCGCTGACGTCGCGGCGGCTCTCGGGACGCTTCCGGCAACCGATCGCCTGCTGCCGATGGTGGCGGGCGGCTTCTCGGCGGGCGCCAGGGCGGCGCTGCTGTGGGCCCTGCGCGGACAGCCGACCGAGATCGCGGCCGTGCTCGCCGTGTCACCGGCGATCTGGCCGGAGCAGACCGCGGACCCGACCCACCAGCCGGTAGGAGTGGTGATCATCGGCGCTGCCGACGAGCTGCTGCCCACCACGCGGGCGGCGGTCGACCGGCTTCCGGACGTACGCCTGGAGGTCGTCGACGGGCTCGGGCACGACTACCCCTACGACTTCGGCACCTGGCTGGCCGCGGCCCTCGACGAGGTGCTGCCTCAGCCGTAGCGGCGGGTCGACTCCGCCGCCACCGGGCAGCGCCCTTCCGGACGCCCGCAGGCACCGGTGTCGCAGAGCCGGCAGATCCAGCGGGTGGCGCCGGGGCCGCGCATCATCGCGACCAGCACCGTGCCCAGTGACCGCTCGAAGGCGGCCCGCTCGGCCGCCGGCACGGCGGACAGCGCGGACATGGCCCGGTCGAGGACCTCGGCCCGGGCCGCGACCACCCCCGCCGCCGCCCGCCGCCCGGACGCGGTGAGCCGTACCGCCGTGGTCCTACCGTCCGGCCCGGGCACCCGGCGGACGTGGCCGGCGGCAGCCAGCCGGTCGACCAGCCGTACGGTGCCGGAGTGGGTGAGCCCGAGCACCTGCCGCAGCAGGTCGACCGACGGGTCGTCCAGGAAGTCGTGCAGCGCCGACAGCGCGGTCGCCGTCGTCAACGACTGGCCCGAGGTCGCCTCGAGCTCGTCGGTCATCCGGTCGGCGACGACCAGGCTCAGGGCGCCGAGCAGGTTGGCGGTCCGGTCCACCGCCGTCGCCCCTCTCAGCCGCCCGATCAGCCGAGGTCGTAGTCGAGCGTGACCTCCGGCTCTCCGGCGAGCGGCGCCCGGAACGTCCCGCTGCCGGTCAGCCCGGCCAGCCCGTCGGTACCCGACCCGGCGACCACCGTCCAGGTGCCCTCGGCGACCGCGCCGTCGTACGCGCCCTGGGTGGTCAGTAGGAAGCTGCCCTCGGTGCCGCCGAGGGTGCCGGTCACCCGCTGGAGGCCGACGTACTCGGCGGACTTCTCCGACGTGTAGGCCATCAGCCAGGTCACCGAGCCTTCGCCCTCGATGTCGCCGCTGAAGGTCTGCCCGACCTCTGCCCTGGACAGCTTGGCGCCCGGCCCGAGCTCGGCGTAGACGTCCTCGTCCCAGCCGCTGATCTGGAAGGTCGCGGTCGCGCTGGTCATGTGCGGCTCCTCGTCGTCACGTGTCCGGTTCGTCCCTGTCTGTCCCCGCCAACATATGTGTGACTCAGTCATATGTCTATACCAGACCGGTACGCCAACGCGTAAGGGCCGGGTCCCCTGGTGGGGACCCGGCCCGACACGGGTGAAGCAGCTGCTGCGCTACTTGGCCGCGGCGCTCCCCCCGACAAGCCGCAAGGTGTAGTCAGCGTCGAGGACGTCGAGATCACCGTCCGGCAGGTTAGATACCACCGCCGTCACGTCCTTCTTGGTGCCGTTTGCGCACCTGGTGGTAAAGCCCGAAGCGGAGATGGCCCCTGACTCGTCGGCACTCAGCTGGTAGACGTGGTTGCCCTCACTGTCGACGATCTCGTCGGGACCGTCGACGCCGGGGGTGAGATCGCACGCCGATACCAGCTGGACGGACCAGTTGTTCTCCTGGATGCCCGTTGTGTCCACCCAGCCCGTCCCGTTCGGCGCCAGCGACGCCTCCACACCGCCGACCGTCACGTCGTCGATGAACCAGCCGGTGTCGAGGTAGGCAGCGTCCGTCGAGTAACGGAACCGCAGGGCAGTCGCCCCCGCGGGTACCGTCCCCGTGACGTGGATGTACTCCGGATCGTCGACGAAGTACTCGCCAC
>DATHAP010000155.1 GCA_035489715.1 Actinomycetes bacterium | reverse complement strand
TGCTCTGCCAGTTGAGCTAGCGGCGCAAGAGCCTGGACAGGTTACCAAGGGGCCTTGCCGACGCGAAATCCGATCCAGGCGCCAGGGTGGCGCCCAGCCGCCGTCACCAGCTGAACGCCGGCGGCTCGGGCGAGCAGTGCTTGACCGCCTCGCGGCGCATCTGGTCCCGGACGTCCGACCAGGACTTCGTGTAGGCCAGGTTGTGCGCCTCGGCCGGGTCGCTCCGGTAGTCGTAGAGCTCGCGCTCCCCGGTGGCCCAGCGGACGAACATCCGGTTCTTGGTCCGCCAGCCGCAGTAGGCCGGCCGGTCGTGGTAGCCCCTCATCGCCTCGAGCACGAATCCCTTACGGGTCGTGTCGCCGAACATGTCCAGGCCCTCGCTGCGCATGGTCGTCCCGGCAGCCGTGGCGAGCGTCTTCGCGATGTCCACGTTGAGCACGATCCGGCTGCTGGTTGCGCCCGCCGGCAGATGGCCGTCCCACCGCGCAACCATCGGGATGTAGGTGGCGTCCTTGTACGGCGCGTCCTTGCCGGTTATGCGGTGCTCGCCCCAGAAGTACCCGTTGTCGGAGAGGAACAGGTACAGGGTGTTGCGGTCGCGCCCGGTCTCGGCCAGCGCGTCGTGGATGCGGGCGACGGCCTCGTCCACCGAGAGCAGCGCCTCGTGCTGCTTGAGCCGGGTCCAGTCCGCGGTCGCCTTGTCGGCGTGGAGGCGCTCGCGCATCCACCGCGGCATCGAGCGGAGGGGCTGCTCCAGCGTGGGTGCCGTGTAATCGGGCAGCAGGCCGGCCATCGCCCCGTCGTGCCGCGGCGCCGGCGCGAACGGGGAGTGCGGGCCGTACGTCGCGAAGTAGAGGAACAGCGGCCGGTCCACCGATGAGCTGCGGATGGTCTCGACCGCCTTCGCCGCGAAGACGTCCGTCGAGTAGTCCTCCGGAGCGGTGCCGTGGTAGACGCCGTCGTTCGTCCGGTAGTTGTAGTACGCCCCGTGGTTGGACATCAGCGTGTAGAAGGTGTCCCAGCCCGGCGGGACGTAGCCGGGCGTGGCGTACTTGCCGAAGAAGTTCATGTACTTGCCGACCATGGCCGTCTGGTAGCCCGCGTCGCGTAGCCGGGTCGCGATGGTCCGGCTCTCGGTGCCGGTCGCGTAGAACCGCGGCCAGCCGCCCTTCTTCACTCCGCCGACGTCGCCGTTGCCCCAAACCTTGCTGGTATGCGCGTAGCGACCGGACAGGATGGTGGCCCGGGACGGGCAGCACAACGAGGTCGGGACCATCGCCTGCGTGTATCGCGTCCCCTGGTCGACGAGCAGCCGCTGCACGTTGGGCATGTAGCGCATCGAGTCACGACGCTGGTCGTCGGTGAGGACCACGACGATGTTCGGCTGGGCCGTGGTCGCCGACAGTCTCGTGCTCGGCCCGGTGGTGGCGCCGGCAGCCCGGTCCGCCGCGCCGGACGGCGAGCCCAGCGCCAGGGTCAGCAGCAGCGCCGTGAGGACAGAGAGCGGGACGACGGGCAGGCGGGACCGGGCGGACCGGTGGTGCACGAGGAGCCCCCGAGGGTGGTGGTGCAGTGGCACGCCACCGTACGTCGTCAAGAGTCGGGCCACGTCGTACCTTTGCGGGACTGTGATGCGTGTCGCACGGGGCCGACGCTTGAGGCCGACGCTCAGAGGTAGAGCCCGGTCTGCCCCGCCGCCTCCTCGAGGCGCTCGCTGGCCACCGCGTGCAGGTCGCGCTCGCGCAGCAGCGTGTAGCCGTGCCCGCGCACCTCCACCTCGGCCTTGTCCTCGGCGTCGAAGAGCACCCGGTCACCGACCTCGACGGTGCGCACGTTGGCCCCCACCGCGACGACGGCCGCCCACGCGAGCCGCTTGCCCATCTGCGCCGTCGCGGGGATCACGATGCCCGAGGCCGAGCGGCGCTCGCCCGGCTCGCCCTCAGTGTCGACCAGGACCCGGTCGTGCAGCAGCCGGATCGGGGCACCGCTGCCCATCTGCGCCGGCTCGCTGGCCCTCGCCTCGCTCACCTGCGCACGGTAGCCGTTACCAGCCTGCGGTGCCCGGGCCACCCTTGAACGGGCCGACCACGCGGTCGGTGATCCAGCCCCCGTAGAAGCCTCCTGTCTGGGGTCGGACCCGCTCGCCGTCCACGGTCACCTCGTCGACGCGTCCCGGATACAGCGCGACGTGGTCCGTCAGCGCCTCGAAGCCCGGGCTCGGCCGCGGGTAGGTCCACGCGGCGCTCGTGATCCGGACGGCGCCGGCCACACCACCGATGAGGTCGAGGTACGCCGCGGTGCCCTTGAACTCGCACCAGCTCGACCCCTGGCCGGGCTCGAGCGAGCCGGGCCCGAACGCCGCCACCGGCAGGTAGTAGGTCGGCGGGTGGCTGGTCTCGAGCACACGCAGCGCAGGGTGCCGCCGGGCCGTCTCGGCGACGACCACGCCGCCGAGGCGAACCACGACGTGCTCCCCGGTGGGCTCCACGCGGGGCGGTCGGGGGTAGTCCCAGACCGACTCCTGTCCTGGGCGAGCGACCTCCGGACGTACGCCCGCAGGCGTCATCGGCCGCGACGCCAGAGGACCAGTCCGACGGCGCCCGCGACCACCACGGCCAGCACCGCCACCCGCTTGGCGCGCAGGTTGCCCTGGTCGTCGACCACCTGTGACCTGGCCGACTCGGCGCCGCGCCGGGCGACGTTGGCCGGCTTGACCCGATCGGCGATCGCGTCGACGGTCCCGGCCAGGCGGGCCCGGGTGCGCTCGATGTCGGCCTCGATCTCGGCGGGCGTGCGCTCCGTCGCGGGCGCCGGCGGGCGCGCCTCGAGGCCTCCGGGCGTGGCGGAGTTCGTCGTCATGGCGGCAACCTCTCAGGCGGGTACGTCGTGGTGCATGCCCATGATCCCTGCCTCTACGCCTCCGGGCGAGGGCGGGAGGTCTCCGGGATAGTTTTGGCGCATGCCCACCCTGAGCCCCGGGGACGCCGCCCCCGACTTCACCCTGCCCGACCCGGACGGCAACCCCGTCTCCCTCTCCGACTACCGCGGGAAGCAGAAGGTCGTCCTCTACGCCTACCCGGCGGCCTCGACGCCGGGCTGCACGACGCAGGCGTGCGACTTCCGCGACAACATCGCGTCGCTCCAGTCGGCGGGCTACCAGGTGCTCGGCCTGTCGCCGGACAGCCTGGAGAAGCAGAGGAAGTTCCGCGACGAGGAGCACGTGCCGTACCCGCTGCTGTGCGACCCCTCGCACGACGTGCTGGAGTCGTACGGCGCCTGGGGCGAGAAGAAGCTCTACGGCCGCACGGTGATCGGCGTCCTGCGCTCGACCTTCGTCATCGGCGAGGACGGCACCGTCGAGAAGGCGATGTACAACGTCAAGGCGACCGGCCACGTCGCCAAGCTGCGTCGCGACCTCGGCCTCGACGCCTAGGATCGTGCTGCCAGCGGGAGTGGCGTAACCAGGCAGCCGCGCAGGATTTAGGTTCCTGTGCCTTCGGGCGTGGGGGTTCGAGTCCCCCCTCCCGCACCGAGACGGCTCAGCCGCGCAGCACCATGGCGTGGATGGCCGGCGCCAGCGCGCGGAACGCGTCGCCCCGGTGCGAGATCGCGTTCTTCTCCACCGCCGACATCTCGGCGGTCGTCCGGGTGTCGCCCTCGGGCACGAACACCGGGTCGTAGCCGAAGCCGCCGCTCCCCCTCGGGTCGCGTACCAGCGACCCGACCAGCCGGCCCTCGACCACGTGCTCCTCGCCGGTCGGCAGAGCGAGGGCAGCGGCACACACGAAGGACGCCCCGCGCAGCTGGTCGGGCACGGCCGAGAGCTGGTCGAGCACCAGCCGCAGGTTGGCCGCGTCGTCGCCGTGCGACCCGGCCCACCGCGCCGAGAGCACGCCAGGCATGCCGTTGAGGGCATCGACGCAGAGCCCGGAGTCGTCGGCGACGGCCGGCAGGCCGGTCGCCTCGGCGGCCGAGCGGGCCTTCTTCAGCGCGTTGTCGACGAAGGTCACGCCGTCCTCGACCACCTCGTGGGCGTCGGCCGGCAGCGGCACCAGCTCGACGTCGACCCCCGCCGCGGCCAGGATCTCGCGCAGCTCGCCCACCTTGTGGGCGTTGCGGGTCGCGAGGACCAGTGTCGTCCCCGTCGTCACCCGGACAGGGCCTTCTGCTGCGCCGCCGTCAGCTCGGCGCACCCGGCGGTCGCCAGGTCGAGCAGCCGGTCCAGCAGGCCGCGGTCGAAAGGTGCCGCCTCGGCGGTCCCCTGCACCTCGACGAACGCCCCGTCGCCGGTCATGACGACGTTCATGTCCGTCTCGGCGCGCACGTCCTCCTCGTAGCAGAGATCGAGCATCGGCTCCCCGTCGACGATGCCGACCGACACCGCGGCGACCGACCCGGTGAGCGGCTCACCGGCGAGGGCTCCCGCGCGCCGGAGGTGGCCCACGGCGTCGACGAGCGCGACGTACGCCCCGGTGATCGCGGCGGTGCGGGTGCCGCCGTCGGCCTGCAGCACGTCGCAGTCGAGCACGATCGTGTTCTCGCCGAGCGCCTTGTGGTCGACGACCGCGCGCAGCGACCGGCCGACCAGCCGGGAGATCTCGTGGGTGCGGCCGCCGATCCGGCCCTTGACCGACTCGCGGTCCGAGCGGGTGTTGGTCGAGCGCGGGAGCATCGCGTACTCCGCCGTCACCCAGCCCAGGCCGCCGCCCTTGCGCCAGCGGGGGACGCCCTGGGTGACCGAGGCGGCGCACAGCACCCGGGTGCGGCCGTACTCCACGAGGACGGAGCCCTCGGCGTGGTCGAGCCACCCGCGGGTGAAGGTGACCGGACGGAGCTGGCCGGACGTGCGGCCGTCGGTGCGTGCCATGGCGACGACCCTAAGCGCCGGGTCTCACAGCTCGTAGGTCGCACCGGGCCGCGCGACCTCGACCTGGCCGTCGAAGGCGGCTCGCCCGGCGGCGAGCGACACTGCCGGGTCGTTCCACGGCGGCAGGTGGGTGAGCACCAGCCGGCGTACGCCGGCGGCGGCCGCCTGCTCGCCTGCCTGGCCGCCGGTCATGTGAAGATCACCGGGGGCCGACCGGTCGCGCCCGGCCTCGAACGACGACTCGAACAGTGCCAGGTCCGCCCCCCGGCTCAGGTCGACGAGGGCATCGCACGGGCCGGTGTCGGCGGAGTAGACCAGCGACCTGCCATCGTGCGAGATCCGTAGGCCCCAGGTCTCGACCGGGTGCGCGACGCGGGCCGCCGTGATCTCGAAGGGGCCGACCCGGTGGGTGCCCGCGCTCCACTCGGTGAAGGCGAAGCAGGTGCCCAGCCCTGGAGCGTCGACCCGGCCGTAGGCCTGGCTCAGATGGGCTTCGGCCCCCGCCGGGGCGTGCACCGGGAGCACCGGGTGCCGGCCCGTCGGGTCGTACGTCCGGGCGACGTAGAGCGGGAGGACGTCCATGCAGTGGTCGGCGTGCAGGTGGCTGAGCAGGACCGCGTCGACGTCGGCGACCGTGCAGTAGCGCTGCAGCTGGCCCAGCGAGCCGTTGCCCAGGTCGAGCACGACCGTGAAGCCCTCGGCCTGCACCAGGTAGCAGGACGACGACGTGTCCGGCCCGGGGAAGGACCCTGCGCACCCGACCACGGTGACCTTCATCGAGCCCCCCTGCTCGTCATGCGACCGCCTCGACGCCGCCGGCCTCCGGCCCGAGGAAGCGCCGGCTCAGCTCCCGGAAGACCCGCGGGTCGCCGGTGGTCAGGAAGCGGTGCTCCGGCTCCGGCAGCCCGTCGGGGCGCTCGAGCCCCTGGGCGACCAGTGTCCGGTAGACGTCCTTCGCGGTCTCGTCCGCGGAGGAGACCAGCGTGACGCCGTCCCCCATGACGTAGGACACGACGGCACTCAGCAGCGGGTAGTGCGTGCAGCCCAGGATGAGCGTGTCCACCCCCGCGTCGGCCACCGGGTCGAGGTACTCATGCGCGACCTTGATCAGCTCGTCGCCACCGGTGACGCCCTGCTCGACGAACTCGACGAAGCGCGGGCATGCCCGGGTGGTGACCGTGACGTGCGGCGCCGCCGCGAAGGCGTCCTCGTAAGCCCGGCTGGTCTTGGTGGCCACGGTCGAGATCACACCGACGTGGTCGTTGCGCGTCGCAGCGACCGCGCGGCGTACGGCCGGCCGGATCACCTCGACGACGGGGACCGCGTAGCGCTCCCGCGCGTCGTGCAGCACTGCGGCGCTCGCGCTGTTGCACGCGATCACCAGCATCTTGACGCCCTGGTCCACCAGCTCGTCCAGGGACTCGAGGGCGAAGGCCCGGACCTCCGCGATCGGCCGAGGCCCGTAGGGCTGCCGCGCGGTGTCGCCGTAGTAGAGCACCGGCTCGTGCGGCAGCTGGTCGAGCACCGCCCGGGCGACGGTCAGTCCGCCGAACCCCGAGTCGAAGATGCCGATCGGCGCGTCTGCCACGGGCCAGAGGGTACGACGTTCGGTCGGCCGGACCGCCGGGTAGGCCCGAAGTATGTTCCAGATCACCATGCGCGACGCGGCCGCCGAGCACGACAACTTCCGCACCGTGCTGCAGACCGGACGACACACCCAGGTCGTCGCGATGACCCTGCAGGCGGGCGAGGACATCGGCGCCGAGGTGCATCCCGACAACGACCAGGTGCTGATCTTCACCGAGGGCTCGGTCCGCGCCGAGGTCGGCGGCGAGACTAGCGACGCCGGCGCCGGCGACCTCGTCGTGGTGCCTGCCGGCATGGAGCACAACTTCACCAACAGCGGGTCCGGGCCGGTGCGGCTGCTCACCGTCTACGGGCCGCCGGACCACGCGCCGGACACCGTGCACCGCACCAAGGCCGACGCCGAGGCCGCCGAGTCGGCCGGCGAGGACGAGCCGCCGCAGGCCTGACCGCCGCCGGCTGGGGCGCTCACTCCCCGCCGGCGCGCTGCGCGACCACCAGCACCCGGCGCAGGATCGTCTCGATGGTGGCCGCCATCTCCAGGATCGAGGCGCGCACCTCGGCCGGGTCGTCCCCCTCCTCGGCCGCGAGCTCGTCGACCGACTCGAGCAGCAGGCGGCAGGTCTCGCGCTGCCGGCGTTCCCACTCGATGGTCTCCTCGTAGCGCATGACGTCGAAGCCGGCGGCCGTGAGGAAGGGCCGATGGTCAGCCACCTGGGGCGGCCGGCCGACGGGCTGCCCCGAGTAGTCCCAGGTCGTGAGGACCAGCCGCCCGCCGGGCCGGAGCACCCGCGCCAGCTCCCGCACGGCTGCTGCCTTGTCGGGGGTGAAGAGAAGGGCGTCGATGCTCATCACCGCGTCCGCCGACGCGTCCTCGAGAGGCATCTGCTCGAAGGACCCGACGGCCGCGCGCGAGCGGTCGCCTAGACCGAGCCGGCCGGCCGTCTGCCGGACCTCCTCGAGACCGACCTCGGTGATGTCGACGGCCAGGTGGTCCGCGCCGGTCTGGGCCGCGACCCACAGGCCCGGGCCACCGCGGCCGGACCCGACGTCCACGAGCAGGGCTCCTGCCGCCACCTTCACCTCGCGGACGATGTCGGCGAGCTCGGTGCGGGTGATCCAGCTGTACGGCGCCAGCTCGGCGGGGTACTCCTCGCCGAGGACCGTCTGCCACACCCGCGCCATCACGACGGAGGGCGGCGTCCCGAACTCGTCGTCGAAGCCGGCCGCCCAGGCGTCCTCGTCCGTGGTCACGGCGGCAGGGTCGCACCTCAGCCACCCCTCCGGTGACCGAACGCTCAGGCCCAGAGCTGGCCCTCGAGGCGGGCCTCGGCCTCGTCCAGCGTGCCGGCGTAGGCGCCGGTGGAGAGGTACTTCCAGCCCGCGTCGCAGACGATGAAGGCGATGTCGGCGCGTCGACCCTCCGCGTGGGCCCTCGCGGCGATGCCGAGGGCGGCGTGGGCTATCGCCCCGGTCGAGAAGCCCGCGAAGAGCCCCTCGTTGTCGAGCAGCTCACGCACCCGGCGCACCGCGTCGCGCGGCCCGACGGAGTAGCGCGACGTGAGCACCGACTCGTCATAGAGCTCGGGCACGAAACCCTCGTCGAGGTTGCGCAGCCCGTAGACCAGCTCGCCGTAGCGCGGCTCGGCCGCCACGATCTCGACGCCCGGCACCTGCTCGCGCAGGAACCGCCCGACACCCATCAGCGTGCCGGTCGTGCCGAGCCCGGCCACGAAGTGGGTGATCGACGGCAGGTCGGCCAGGATCTCCGGACCCGTGGTCGCGTAGTGCGACTCGGCGTTGGCCGGGTTGCCGTACTGGTAGAGCATCACCCAGTCGGGGTGGTCGGCGGCGAGCGCCTTCGCCACCCGCACCGCCTCGTTCGACCCGCCCTCGGCCGGCGACGACACGATCTCGGCGCCCCACATCTCCAGCAGCTGGCGCCGCTCGACCGACGTGTTGGCCGGCATCACGCACACCAGCCGGTAGCCCTTGAGCCGCGCCACCATCGCCAGCGAGATGCCGGTGTTGCCCGACGTCGGCTCGAGGATGGTGCACCCCGGGCGCAGCTGGCCCGACTTCTCCGCCTGCTCGACCATCCAGAGCGCCGGCCGGTCCTTGACCGAGCCGGTCGGGTTGCGGTCCTCGAGCTTGGCCCAGAGCCGCACGTCCTCCGACGGCGAAAGCCGCGGGAGCCCGATCAGCGGCGTGTTGCCGACCGAGTCCAGCAGCGAGTCGTATCGCACGGGCGTGCCCAGGTCCTCGGCGTCAGCCGCCGGCGACGGCCGGCAGCACGGTCACGTTGTCGCCGTCCTTGACCGACGTCTCGAGGCCACCCAGGAAGCGGACGTCCTCGTCGTTGAGGTAGACGTTGACGAACCGGCGCAGGCCCTTCTCGTCCACCAGCCGGTTGCGCAGCCCCGAGTGGCGCGACTCGAGGTCGTCGATCAGCTCGGCCAGCGTGCTGCCCGACCCCTCGACGGCCTTGTCGCCGCCGGTGTACTGCCGCAGGATCGTCGGGATCCGGACCTCGATGCTCATCGCTGGACTGACTCCTCAAGAAGAACCGTCGGTGGGCACTGCCGACTCGGTCAACGTCTCGACCACCGAGACCTCTTCCTCGGTGACCTCGCCGTCCACGATCCGGTACGACCGGAGCTCGGTGTGATCCGGCTCACGGGTCGAGACGAGCAGGTAGTGCGCGCCGGGCTCCTGGGCGAGCGAGACGTCGGTGCGCGACGGGTAGGCCTCGGTCGCCGTGTGCGAGTGGTAGATCACGACCGGCTCCTCGTCGCGCTCCTCCATCTCGCGGTAGAGCCGCAGCAGGTCGGCGGAGTCGAACTCGTAGAACGTCGGGGACCTGGCCGCGTTCAGCATCGGCACGAGACGCTCCGGACGGTCGCTCCCGGCCGGTCCCGCGACCACGCCGCACGCCTCGTCCGGGTGGTCCCGGCGGGCGTGGGCGACGATCTGGTCGTACGTCGCGCGGTCGATGCGCAGCACCCCCTGATCCTAGGCGGGCCGCGGGAAGCCGCTCACCACAGCGCCTGGACCAGGCTCTCCTCGAGATAGGTCAGCCGGTCGTACACCCAGAACATCGGCAGCCGCGGGTCGTCGGCCGCCAGGGACTCGACGACCTCGTCCCAGTCCTCGGTGACGTCGAGCCGCTGCCCGAGGACCAGCCGGGTGTCGTTGAGGGCCCGCAGCCACGCGGATGCCTCGTCGTCGGTGACCTGCAGCCGCTGCCCGCCCTCCCCCAGCATCGCCACGGCCGTCTGCAGTGCCACGCGCTTCTGGGCCCGCAGCCCCGGCTCCGTGTAGCGGCGGAAGTCGGCCGACGCGTCCGAGTCGTCGGTGTAGCCGTCCGGGAAGAGCCGCGCGAGGGCCGGGTCCTCCGGCGCCTCGGTCGAGGTCCCGATGCCGACGGCGGCTGCCAGAGGGTCGTCCTCCACGTCGGACGCCGGGTCGCCGAGGAGCTCGAGCATCTCGGTGAAGACGTGGCGCAGCAGCCGCGACTCGGTGGCGTCGAAGGTCACCGACAGGACGCCCGACCGGGCCCTCTTGAAGTGTGCGACCACGGTGTGCCCGCCCTACTCGTCGTGCTGCATGGTCGCCCACAGGCCGTAGCCGTGCATCGCCTCGACGTCGCGCTCCATCTCCTCGCGGGTGCCCGAGGAGACCACCGCCCTGCCCTTCTCGTGCACGTCGAGCATGAGCTCGTGCGCCTTCTCCTTGGCGTAGCCGAAGTGCTTCTGGAAGACGAACGCCACGTAGCTCATCAGGTTGACCGGGTCGTTCCACACGATCGTGACCCACGGCTTGTCGGGCACGACTACCTCGTCGGTGCCGGTCTCCTCGACCTCCATCGGAGCGACGGACATGCGGTCCAATCTAGGCTGACCGCCGTGAGCGTCGAGACGGGTCTCGCAGGCGGTGTCGACAGCGGCCTGCTGACCGACCACTACGAGCTCACCATGCTGCAGGCCGCCCTCCACGACGGGACCGCCGGGCGACGGTGCGCGTTCGAGGTGTTCACCCGGCGCCTGCCGGAGGGTCGCCGCTACGGCGTGGTCGCCGGGACCGGGCGCCTGGTCGAGGCGCTGGCCGGCTTCCGGTTCCCCGACGAGGCGCTGGCCGGGCTGCGCGAGCGCGGTGTCGTCGACCAGCAGACCTGCGACTGGCTGGCGGACTACCGGTTCACCGGCGACGTCTCCGGCTACGCCGAGGGCGAGGCGTTCTTCGCGGGGTCCCCGGTCCTGACCGTCGAGGGAAGCTTCGCCGAGGCGGGGATCCTGGAGACGCTGGTGCTCTCGGTGCTCAACCACGACAGCGCCGTCGCCTCGGCCGCCTCCCGGATGGTCACCGCCGGCGACGGCCGGCCATGCATCGAGATGGGCTCCCGGCGCACCCACGAGGAGGCCGCCGTCGCCGCCGCGCGCGCGGCGTACCTCGCGGGCTTCGCCGCCACCTCCAACCTGGCCGCCGGGCACCGGCACGGGATCCCGACCACCGGCACGGCCGCCCACTCCTGGACCCTGCTGCACGAGCGGGAGGCTGACGCCTTCCAGGCCCAGGTCGACGCGCTCGGACTGGGCACAACGCTGCTCGTCGACACCTACGACATCCGCGAGGGCATCCGCACCGCGATCGAGGTCGCGGGTCCGGGCCTCGGCGCGGTGCGCATCGACTCCGGCGACCTCGGCGTGCTCGCGCACCAGGCGCGCGACCAGCTCGACGCGCTCGGCGCGACCGCGACCCGGATCGTGCTGTCCGGCGACCTCGACGAGCACGCGCTCGCGGCGCTGGCCACGGCCCCGGTCGACGTCTACGGCGTCGGGACGTCCGTCGTGACCGGCTCCGGAGCCCCTACCGCCGGCTTCGTCTACAAGCTGGTCGAGGTCGACGGCCGGGCGGTCGCCAAGCGGTCCGAGGACAAGGTCACCCACGGCGGCCGCAAGACGGCGGTCCGACGCCACCGGTCGAGCGGCACGGCCACCGAGGAGGTCGTCCGGGCCCAGGGCGACCCCGCGGCCAGGGACGGGGACCGGAAGCTCCAGGTGGCGCTGGTGCGGGACGGGCGACCTGTCGGCGTGCCGCCGCTCGCCGAGTCCCGCGACCACCTCGCGCATGTCCTGACCACGCTGCCCTGGGAGGGGCTCGCGCTCTCCAAGGGCGACCCCGCCATCCCGACCGTCAACGAGGGGCCGCAGTGACGACCTACGACAGCACGACGGCCCTGCTCGTCGTGGACGTGCAGAACGACTTCGCCGACCCCGCAGGAGGGCTCTACGTCCGGGGCGGCGAGGAGCTCGCCCGCCCGATCGGCGTCGAGGTCGGCGCCGCCCACAACGCCGGCTCGGCGGTCGTCTACACCCAGGACTGGCACCCGGCCACGACGCCGCACTTCGACAAGGACGGCGGCGTCTGGCCGGTCCACTGCGTCCACGACACCTGGGGTGCCGAGCTGCACCCCGACCTGCTCGTGCAGGGCCCGGTCGTGCGCAAGGGCACGTCCGGGGAGGACGGCTACTCCGCCTTCTCGGTGCGCGACCCGCTCTCCGGGGCGGCCGCCTCGACCCAGCTGCAGTCGCTGCTCGACCCCGCGGTGCAGCGGCTGGTGATCGTCGGCCTGGCCGGCGACTACTGCGTCCGGGAGACAGCGCTCGACGGTCGCCGGCTCGGCTACGACGTCGAGGTGCCGCTGGCCCTGACCCGGTTCGTCGAGCTTGCCGAGGGCGACACCGAGCGCGCGGTCGCCGAGATGCGCGAGGCCGGCGTCGTCCTCACCTGAGCGTGGCCGCGCGCCGACACCGCCCGCTCTCCGGAGACGATCCGCGGTCTCTTCCCCGCGCATGCCCTCCGGAGGAGCGCGTGATCACCGGACGCGGCGCGCCAGCGAGTGGTCGAGGGGCAGGCGGGCGTCGGGGTGGAGGATCGCCGCCAGCGCCTCGACGCCGTCCACGAGTCGGGGTCCCGGACGCGCGAAGGACGCGTTGGCGTCGACCGCCCACAGCGGTACGTCGCGGGGCACCCGGTCGGCCACCTCCTCGGCGAGCCGCATCGAGTCGGCCAGCCCGAAACCGCAGGACGCCGCGACCACCACCGCGGGTTGCGCGGCCAGGACGGCCGGCCAGGACGTACGCACGGAGCGCGCCCCGGCGCTACCGAGCAGCGGGAGCCCGCCGGCCGCGGTGACCATGTCGGGCACCCAGTGGCCAGGGGTGAAGGGCGGGTCGGTCCACTCGAGCACCATCACCGGCACCGGCACCCCGCCGGCGACCGCGGCGCGCACCGCGTCCAGCCGGCCTCGCAGCGAG
>DATHAP010000154.1 GCA_035489715.1 Actinomycetes bacterium | reverse complement strand
TCTCAGTAACTTCAGGCGCTTCCGGACCGGTCAGACGTGCAGGGGGCGCGCCTCGTAGGGGGTGCTCAGCACGATCGTGGTGCGGGTCGAGACGTTGGCCTCGGCCCGGATCCGGGCCAGCAGCGTCTCGAGGTCCGACGGCGCCCGGACCCGGACCTTGAGGATGTAGCTCTCCTCCCCCGCCACCGAGTGGCAGGCCTCGATCTCGGCCAGGCCGCGCAGCCGCTCCGGCGCGTCGTCCGGAGCGCTCGGGTCGATCGGCCGGATCGAGACGAAGGCCGTCAACGGCAGGTCGACCGCCTCGGCGTCGATCACCGCGACGTACCCCTGGATGACGCCCCGCCCCTCGAGGCGGCGCACCCGCTGGTGCACCGCCGAGGTCGAGAGCCCGGTCGCGCGGGCGAGGTCGGTGTAGCTCATCCGGCCGTCCTGGCCGAGCAGGCCGACGATCCGACGGTCCAGGTCCTCCACGGGGCCACCGTAACGGGCCGGTCCCGGTCTCCTGGCACGCCGCGGCCGCCGGGCGGGGACGAGTGCCCCACCCGGCGGCCGGGTGGACCCGTCAGCGGACCTGACGGACCGTGCCGTCCGACTCGCGGACGTACTTCACGGCTGGACCCAGGACCGCTCCGGAGGTTTCGGCGTGCCGGTGGTGGCCCGTCTTGACCTTCGGGGACGCGGCAGCGTCCGCCGTCGAGGCGGTCAGCCCCGCGACGCCAGCCGTGCCGGCCATGACGGCCAGCAGGAAGGCGGCGCGGCGTGCCGCCGGTGTGCACAGGACCGTGCGCATATCGAGCTCCCGTCCGAGGTGCCCGGTGCGCCCGACCTCCGGCAAGGGGGTCGTTCACACCCGGCGCGACGCACGAGCCGGTCTCGCCACTCACTCCCCCTGCTGCCTAGGCGACCGATTGTCTCCGTGCCGGCGGCTCGACGAGTCGAGCCACCGGTCGGTGGGGGCAGCTGGGATCACCGTGTCCCGTCCACGCCGCCAGGGAGGCGGCGCACCGGTCCCATCGGCAGGCCGGCCCGGCTGCTTGAGGGAACCGGTCGGGCACGATGTCCGGACCGGTCCAGAACGGTCCGGACCGGTCCGGACCGGTCCGGACCGGTGCGAAGGAGCGTGCTGACCGCACGGTCACCCGGGTCCACCCGCGGGGCGACGCCTCGCTCCCGCTGACCGGTGTCTTCGCGACCCGGTCACCGCACCGTCGAGCACCGTCGAGCTGGGACCGCCGGGGCAGCAGGTGACCGGCCCGCCGGCGCCCGCCGGGTCCCCCTGTGTCCCGCCGGGTCAGCCGGGCTCGCGCTGCAGGTGCCGGCCGATGACCATGCGCTGCACCTGGTTGGTCCCCTCGACGATCTGGAGCGCCTTGGCCTCGCGCATCAGCCGCTCGACCGGAAAGTCGCGCACGTAGCCGTAGCCGCCGAGCACCTGCACGGCATCGGTGGTCACCCGCATCGCCATGTCGGTGCAGAACAGCTTGGCCATGGCGGCCTGCTTGCCGAACGGCTCTCCGCGGTCCCGCCGGCGCGCGGCCTCGAGGTAGAGGGCCCGGCCCGCCTCGACCCCGGTCGCCATGTCGGCGAGCAGGAAGGACAGCCCCTGGAAGTCGAGCAGCGGGCGGCCGAACTGGCGCCGCTCCCCCGCCCAGGCGACGGCGACGTCGAGCGCGTTCTGCGCCAGACCGACCGCGCAGGCCGCGATGCCCAGCCGGCCGCCGTCGAGGGCTGCCAGCGCGATCTTGAAGCCCTGGCCCTCCTCGCCCAGCAGCCGGTCGGCCGGCACCCGGGCACCGTCGAAGCGCACCTGGGCCGTGGTGGAGCCGCTGAAGCCCATCTTGCGCTCCGGCGTCCCGGCCGAGACACCCTCGGTGTCGCCGTCGACGAGCAGGCACGAGATGCCGCGGGACAGCGCATCGGGGTCGGTCGAGGTGCGGCAGAGCAGGCTGTAGAAGTCGGCCTCGCCGCCGTGGGTGATCCAGGCCTTGGTGCCGTCCACCACGTAGACGTCGCCGTCCCGGACCGCCTTCGTCGTCAGCGCTGCCGCGTCGGAGCCGCTCTGCGGCTCGGAGAGGCAGTACGCCCCCAACAGCTCCCCCCCGACCAGGTCGGGCAGCCAACGCTCCCGCTGCTGCTCGGTGCCGAAGGTCGCCAGCGGGAAGCAGGCCAGCGTGTGCACGCTGACCCCCTCGGCGACCGACGCCCATACCGTCGCGAGCTCCTCGACGACCTGTAGATAGACCTCGTAGGGCTGAGCCGCGCCGCCGTAGCGCTCGTCGTAGGGCAGCCCGAGCAGCCCCGCCTTGCCCAGCGTGGTGAACACCTCGCGCGGGAACCGACTCTGCGCCTCGTACTCGTCGACCCGGGGGGCCAGCTCCTCGCGGGCCAGCTCGCGGGTGAGGCCGATCAGCTCGGTGGCCTCCTCGGTGGGGAGGTGACGCTGGACGTGCACGCAGGGAGCCTTTCGGAGGTACGGACGGGCGGGCCTAGACGGGGAGGACGACGACCTGGCGGTCAATGACGTTGAGCCGCTCGATGCCGGGCGACGGGTCGTCCGTGGCGACCACGATGTCCTCGATCCGGGCGCCGTGGCGACCCGGCAGGTAGATGCCGGGCTCGATCGAGAACGCCATGCCCGGCTCGAGCACCGTCTCGTTGCCCTCGACGATGTAGGGCTCCTCGTGGGTCTCGACCCCGATGCCGTGGCCGGTGCGATGGACGAAGTAGTCGCCGAAGCCGGCCTTGGCGATCACCTCGCGGGCGGCGCGGTCGACCGACTCGGCCGTGACGCCTGGGCGGGCGTGGTCGCAGGCGGCCAGCTGGGCCTCGTGCAGCACGGCGAAGTACTCGCGGAAGTCGTCGGGCGGGTCGCCGAGGACGTACATCCGGGTGCAGTCCGAGCAGTAGCCCTCGGCGGTCGTGCCGCCGATGTCGACCACGACGACGTCACCCCGCTCGAGCACGCGGTCGTCCACCTCGTGGTGCGGGGAGGCGCCGTTGGGCCCGGAGCCCACGATGACGAAGTCGACGGTCTCGTGGCCCTCGGCGAGGATCGCGGCGGCGATCTCGCGACCGGCCTCCCGCTCGGTGCGGCCGGGGACGAGGAACTCCGCCATGCGGGAGTGGACCCGGTCGATGGCCTGGCCGGCCCGCCGGAGGGCGTCGACCTCCTCGGTCGTCTTGCGCATGCGCAGCGCGCCGAGCACCTCGGACCCGAGGCTCTGCTCGGCGGCGGGCAGGGCGGCCCGGAAGCGCAGGACCTGCTCGGCCCACATCCGGTTGGACAGGCCGACCAGCCGGGGGTGGCCCAGGCGGCTGGCGATGGCGGCGTACGGACTCTCGATCTCGGCCCAGCCGACGACCTCGATGCCGAGCGACGGGACCGGGGACGCCTCCACCGCGGGCACCTCGAGGCCCGGCGCGACCAGGAACGGCTCGCCGTCGGGCGTGAGGACCAGGCAGGTCAGGCGCTCCAGCGGGAGCGCCTCGTAGCCGGTCAGCCAGGACAGGTCCGGGCCGGGCGTGACGAGCAGGGCGTCCAGACCGGCCTCGGCGACGGCCTTGCGGGCGTGTGACAGGCGGTCGGGCGAGACGACGCGGCGGGACATACCGCCAATCTAGCGTCGGGCCCGGCCCGTGCCGTCTGGCAGGCTCCTCGCCGTGAGCCCGTCGACCTCCGCGTCTGCAACGTCCGCACCGTCCGCTCCCGCCGAGCGCCTGATGGTCCTCGACACCCCCTCGCTGTACTTCCGGGCGTTCTTCGGCGTCCCGGACTCGATCACGGCGCCGGACGGCACGCCGGTCAACGCGGTCCGCGGGCTGCTCGACTTCATCGCCAGGCTGGTGACCGACCGTGCGCCCACGCACCTGGTCGCGGCGATGGACGCCGACTGGCGGCCGGACTTCCGGGTGCAGGCGATCCCCTCCTACAAGGCGCACCGGGTGGCGTCCGGCGACGAGGAGGAGGTCCCCGACCCGCTGATCCCGCAGGTAGCGATCATCGAGGACGTGCTGGCCGCGCTGGGCGTGCCCACCGTGGGTGTCGACGGCTACGAAGCCGACGACGTGATCGGGACCTTCGCGACCGGCGCGGTCCGGCCGGTCGACGTGGTGACCGGTGACCGCGACCTGTTCCAGCTGGTCGACGACGCGCGCCAGGTGAGGGTGCTCTACACGGCACGCGGCGTCGGGCGGCACGACGTGGTGGACGAGGCGTGGGTGCACGCGAAGTACGGCATCCCGGGCACCGCGTACGCCGACTTCGCGACGCTGCGGGGCGACCCGAGCGACGGGTTGCCCGGCGTGCCCGGCGTCGGTGAGAAGACGGCGGCGTCCCTGGTGACGAAGTACGGCTCGCTCGCCGCGATCATCGCGGCCCTCGAGGCCGGCGACACCGGCATGCCGGCGGGTGCGCGGGCCAAGCTGGCTGCTGCCGTGGACTACCTCGAGGTGGCGCCGGTGGTGGTCGCCGTCGCGACCGACGTGCCGGTGCCGAGCCTCCAGGACGAGGCGCGGATCCCGGCCGCGCCGGCCGACCCGGAGCGGCTGCTGGAGCTTTCGGCGCGGTGGGGCCTCGAGAGCTCGCTGAACCGGGTGCTCAACGCGTTCGGGACTGTTACTGGCTGACCGGCTGACCGGCTGACCGGGTGACGGGGTGACGGGGCCACGACGCTGCTGCGTCGCGACCCCGTCGTCGCCGTGCGTCCTGCTGGGCGGGCTACTTGACGTTGACCGCGGCCCAGGCCGCGTTGACGGCGTTGTACTGCGTCGAGCCGCTGCCGTAGAGGTAGGCGGCTGCGCTCAGGGTCGCCGCGCGAGCACCGGCGTAGTTGGTCGACGACGTCATGGACGTCGTCAGCGCCCGGTACCAGATCGCCGCGGCGGAGGTCCGGCCGATGCCGGACACGGTCGACCCGTTGCAGGTCGGGCTGTCGTACGTGACGGTGCCGATCATCTTCTGCCCGCTGCCCTCCGACAGCAGGTAGAAGAAGTGGTTTCCCACGCCCGACGAGTAGTGGACGTTGAGGCTGCCGACCTGCTTGCTCCAGCAGTCCGCGGAAGCGCCGTCCCTGCTTGGCCGGTCCATGTAGCGCAGCGGGGTGCCGGAGCCGATCGCGAACCGCTCACCGATCAGGTAATCCCCGGGGTCGCCGGCCGTGTTCGAGGTGAACTCGACCATCGTCCCGAAGATGTCGCTGGTCGCCTCGTTCAGCCCACCGGACTCGCGGCGGTAGGTCAGTCCGGCGGTGGCCGACGTGACGCCGTGGCTCATCTCGTGGCCGGCGACGTCGAGAGAGACCAGCGGGCCGTAGGACCGACCGTCCCCGTCGCCGTAGCGCATGCAGAAGCACGCGTCGGACCACGAGGCGTTCACCCATCCGCTGCCCACGTGGACGATCGCTCGGGCGCCCCTGCCGTCGTTCTTGATGCCGGTGCGGCCGAAGGTGTTCTTGTAGTAGTCCCAGGTCGCAGCGACCCCGAAGTGCGCGTCCACGGCGGCGGACTGACGACTGGTGCTCGAG
>DATHAP010000153.1 GCA_035489715.1 Actinomycetes bacterium | reverse complement strand
GGCGGCGGGTCTGGGCGCTGGTCAGGCGTTCCGGCGCGGAGGGCCTGAGCCGTCCCTGCCACGCCTGCACCGCCCAGGTCGACGAGCGAGAGGTGGCGCGGGTCCTCACGCTCTGCCTGGACGCCGCCTGCGCCCTGCTCGTCGCTGACGCGGTACCCGATGAGCTGCTCGCCGTGCTGACCAGCCCCGTGCAGGCGCTCATCCCCCTGCAGCGCCGCGCGACCTAGCGGGCGGTCCAGGCCAGCAGCTCGTCGACCGCGCGGGTGTTGACGATGCGCTCGGCCGGGACGCCGGCCGCCTCGGCCCGCTCGCAGCCGTAGGGCTGCCAGTCCAGCTGCCCCGGCGCGTGGGCGTCGGTGTCGAGCGAGAACAGGCAGCCGGTCTCCAGCGCGAGCTGCATCAGCCGCATCGGCGGGTCGCGCCGCTCCGGCCGGGAGTTGATCTCCACGGCGACCCCGAACCGCTCGCAGGCCGCGAAGACGATCTCGGCGTCGAACTGCGACTCACCGCGCTTGCCGCGCTCCCCCTCGACCAACCGCCCGGTGCAGTGGCCGAGCACGTCGGTGTGCGGGTCGGCGACGGCGTTGACCATTCTGCGGGTCATCGCCTCGCTGTCCATCCTCAGCTTCGAGTGCACCGACGCGACCACGACGTCGAGGCGGCCGAGCAGCTCGTCGGTCTGGTCCAGCGACCCGTCGTCGAGGATGTCGACCTCGATCCCGGTCAGCAGCCGGAAGGGCGCCAGCTCCTGGTTGAGCTCCGCCACCACGTCGAGCTGGCGCACCAGCCGTTCCGGCGAGAGACCGTTGGCGACGGTCAGCCGGGGCGAGTGGTCGGTCAGCACGAGGTAGTCGTGCCCGAGGTCGCGGGCGGTGCGAGCCATCTCGTCGATCGGGCTGCCGCCGTCCGACCAGCTGCTGTGCGAGTGCAGGTCGCCCCGCAGGGCCGAGCGCAGGGCCGCGCCGCCGGTCGTGACCGGCCCGTGGGTGGCCGCCTCCAGCGCGGCGAGGTAGTCGGGTACCTTGCCCTGCCCGGCCTGAACGGCGACCGCCGCGGTCTTGGCCCCGACGCCCTTGAGCTCGGTGAGCGTGCCGTCGCGGACCCGGCGGTCCAGCTCGCCGTCGGGCAGCGCGGCGAGGACGTCCGCGGCGCCGCGGTAGGCCTTGACGCGGTACGTCGCCTCGCGACGACGCTCGAGGAGGAAGCCGACCCGTCGCAGGGCGGCGACCGGGTCGAGGGGCTGCGGCGTGCTCACGCAGGGGACGCTAGACGACCGGCACGCCGTTGTGGTGCTGCGACAACTCAACCCACCCGGGGCGCTGCCCCTATCGTGGCGCCATGCCGCGTCGAGCGCCGTCCATGGTGCGCCGCCTGGAGGGCAGCATGGACACCCTGGCGACCGCCGCCGTGGCCCGGATGGATGAGGTGCTGCCGTGGTACCGAGCGATGCCGGCGGAGAACCGGTCCTGGGTCAACCTGGTGGCGCAGGCCGGAGTGGCCGCCTTCGTCGAGTGGTTCCGCCACCCCGAGGAGCCGCAGGCGATCAGCGCCGACGTGTTCGGCACCGCTCCTCGTGAGCTGACCCGGTCGGTCACCCTGCAGCAGACCGTCGAGCTGGTCCGGGTGGTCATCGCGGTCGTCGAGGAGCAGATCGAGCAGATCGCCCCCGGGCACGAGCAGGAGCTGCGCGAGGCCGTGCTGCGCTACTCGCGCGAGATCGCGTTCGCGGCGGCCCAGGTCTACGCCGAGGCGGCCGAGGCCCGGGGCGCGTGGGACGCCCGCCTGGAGTCCCTGGTGGTCGACGCCCTGCTGCGCGGCGAGTCCGACGACTCCCTGCGGTCCCGGGCGGCCGCTCTCGGCTGGGCCAGCCACGACACAGCGGTCGTCGTGGTCGGCCAGGCGCCCGACGCCGAGCCGGAGGCGGTGGTCGACGACATCCGCCGGGCCGCCCGGGCCCACCGGCTCGACGTCCTGACCGGCGTCCAGGGCGACCGGCTGGTCGCGATCCTCGGGGGGCCGGCCGACCCGGTGCGAGCGACCCGCCACCTGGTCGCGCAGTTCGGTCCCGGCCCGGTCGTCATCGGGCCGGTGGTCGCCGACCTGCTCGGGGCCGGCGAGAGCGCTGCGGCGGCGGTGGCCGGCTTGCGGGCGGCACCGGCCTGGCCGGACGCGCCGCGGCCGGTGCTGGCCGACGACCTGCTGCCGGAGCGGGCCCTGTCCGGCGACGAGCTGGCCCGCAGCCGGCTGGTGCAGGACGTCTACGAGCCCCTGCTGTCGACCGGGACCGCCCTGGTCGAGACCCTCGCGGCGTACCTCGAGCAGACCTCGTCGCTGGAGGCGACGGCCCGCGCCCTGTTCGTGCACCCCAACACGGTCCGCTACCGGCTGCGCCGGGTCGCGGAGGTCACCGGCTACACCCCTTCCGACCCCCGGCACGCCTTCGCGCTGCGGCTCGCGCTGACCCTCGGGCGCCTGTCCGGAGGGCCCGCGGAGGGCCCCGCGCTGGCCGACCGTCCCGGCCCGGACTTGTAGAGAACCTCCAAAGTCGTCCCGGACATCTTGGTCCGGTCCCGCACCCCCGGACCGGCCGGAGTCCGAAAGGGTGGACCCGTGCTCGTCATCGTCGCGCCCGGTCAGGGCGCCCAGTCGCCCGGCTTCCTCCGCCCCTGGCTCGAGCTCCCCCACTTCGAGGACCGGCTGCGCTGGCTCTCCGCCTGTGCCGGCCTCGACCTGGTGCACTACGGCACGGAGGCCGACGCGGACACGATCCGGGACACCGCGGTGGCCCAGCCGCTGCTGGTGGCCGCCGGCCTGGTCTCCGCCCTGGAGATCTTCCCGCACCCTGCTGACGCGTTCCACGCCGTCGGCGCAACCGCCGGACACAGCGTCGGCGAGATCACCGCGGCCGCCGGCACCGGTGTGATCACCGCCGAGCAGGCGATGGTCCTGGTCCGCGAGCGCGGCCGCGCGATGGCCGACGCGTCGGCGCTCAAGCCCACCGGCATGACCGCCGTGCTGGGCGGCGACCCCGACGAGGTCACGGAATCGCTCGAGCGCCAGGGGCTGACCGCGGCCAACGTCAACGGGGCCGGCCAGGTCGTCGCCGCCGGCACCATGGAGCAGCTCGCCGCGCTCAAGGACGACCCGCCGGCCAAGGCCCGTCTGGTGCCGCTGTCGGTCGCGGGCGCCTTCCACACCGAGCACATGGCCTCGGCGGTCGAGACCTTGGCGTCGTACGCGAAGGCCGTCAGCGTCCACGACCCGCGCACCCGCCTCATCTCCAACCGCGACGGCGCCGTCATCGCCCAGGGCCGCGACGTGCTGTCCCGGATCGTCAGCCAGGTGAGCAACCCGGTGCGCTGGGACCTGTGCATGCAGACGATGGGCGAGCTCGGCGTCACCGCGCTGATCGAGGTGCCGCCCGCGGGCACCCTGACCGGTCTGGTCAAGCGGTCTCTGCCCGGCGTCGAGACGGTGGCCCTGAAGACCCCCGACGACCTCGAGGCGGCCCGCGACCTGGCCGCCCGCCACGGCAGCGCCGCACCGCAGGACGGCTCGCCGACCTGGCGGATGCTGGTCGCGCCGGCCAAGGGCACCATCCGCCGGGTCGACCTGCCGGAGGGCACCGTGCTCGAGCCCGGCACGGCCATCGGCACGCTGGTGTCCCGGCAGGACGAGAGCCCGGTCGTCGCTCCGCACGGCGGCACCGTCGTCGAGTGGCTGGTCGAGGACGGCGACCCGGTGTCGCCCGGGCAGCCCCTGGTCCGGCTGCACCCCGAGGGCAACGAGGCGATGCACTGATGGCTCTCACCTCGCCCAAGGGCGCGGCCTACGCGCGCATCCTCGGCGTCGGCGGCTACCGCCCGTCGCGCATCGTCACCAACGCCGAGATCTGCGAGCGCATCGACTCCTCCGACGAGTGGATCCGCGAGCGCTCCGGCATCGAGAGCCGGCGCTGGGCCGGCCCCGACGAGAGCGTCATCGACATGAGCTGCGCGGCCGCCGGCAAGGCGATCGCTCAGGCCGGCATCAGCCCGGAGCAGGTCGGCGCGGTGCTGCTGGCGACCGTCACCCACCCGCTGCAGACACCGTCGGCCGCCGCCGCGGTCGCCGAGCGCCTCGGGCTCGGCGGTGCGGCTGCGACCGACCTGTCCGCCGCCTGCGCCGGCTTCTGCTATGGCGTCTCGCTGGCCCACGACATGGTGCGCGGCGGCAGCGCCGAGTACGTCCTGGTGATCGGCTGCGAGAAGCTCTCGGACTTCACCGACTCCTACGACCGCTCGACCGCCTTCATCTTCGGCGACGGTGCCGGGGCCGTCGTTATCGGGCCGAGCGACGAGCCGGCGATCGGCCCCACGGTCTGGGGCTCCAACGGCGCCGAGTACGACGCCATCACGCAGCGGGCGTCCTGGCTGGACGTGCGCGACCACCAGGTCGAGTTCCCGACCCTGACCATGCAGGGCCAGAAGGTCTTCCGCTGGGCGGTGTGGCAGATGGCCCCGGTGGCCCAGCAGGCGCTCGACGCGGCTGGCGTCCGCGCCGAGGACCTGGGTGCCTTCATCCCCCACCAGGCCAACATGCGCATCACCGACGCGATGATCAAGGCGCTGAAGCTGCCTGCGCACGTGCCGGTGGCCCGCGACATCCGCGAGACCGGCAACACGTCGGCCGCCTCCGTCCCCCTCGCCATGGAGCGGATGCTCGAGTCCGGCGAGGTCAAGAGCGGCGACACCGCGCTGCTCATCGGGTTCGGCGCCGGGCTGGTCTACGCCGCCCAGGTCGTCGTCCTGCCCTGAGGTTCGCCCGGCGTCTGCCGTGGCAAGAGCAACGCACGCACCACCCAGCACCACCCGTCCACCAACCGACGCACAGAGGAGCTGAGCACCGAGATGGCCGCTAGCGAGCAGGAGATCCTCGAGGGTCTCGCAGAGATCGTCAACGAGGAGACCGGCATCCCCACCGGCGACGTCCAGCCGGACAAGTCGTTCACCGACGACCTCGACATCGACTCGCTGTCGATGATGACCATCGTGGTCAACGCGGAGGAGAAGTTCGGCGTGCGCATCCCCGACGACGACGTCAAGGGCCTCTCGACCGTCGGCGACGCCGTCGCCTACATCCAGAAGGCCAGCGCCTAACCAGTCCCCGGCCGACCAGCCTGAGGACACCGAAGGAGCCACCTGCATGACGGAATCTCGACTGACCGATGCGCAGCGCGTCGTCGTCACCGGTCTCGGCGCGACCACGCCGCTGGGCGGCGACGTCGCCTCGACCTGGGAAGGCCTGCTGGCCGGCCGGTCGGGGGTCAAGGTGCTCACCGACGAGTGGGTCGACATGCTGCCGGTGTCCATCGCGGCACCGGTCGCCGTCGAGCCCTCCGAGGTGCTGCCGGTGCCGCAGACCAAGCGGATGGACCGGTCCGGGCAGTTCGCCCTGATCGCCGCCCGCGAGGCCTGGGCGCACGCCGGCGCTCCAGAGGTCGACCCCGAGCGCAAGGGCGTGGTGATCGCATCCGGCATCGGCGGGGTCACCACGCTGCTCTCGGCCTACGACACGCTCAAGGAGCGCGGCGCCCGCCGGGTGCTGCCGATGACCGTGCCGATGCTCATGCCCAACGGGCCGGCCGCCGTGGTGGGCCTGGAGCTCACCGCCCGGGCCGGCGTCCACACGCCGGTGAGCGCGTGCTCCAGCGGGGCCGAGGCGATCGCCTACGCCCTGGACATGATCCGGTCCGGCCGGGCCGACGTCGTGGCAGCCGGGGGCACCGAGGCCGCGATCCACGTCCTGCCGCTCGCGGGCTTCGCGGCCATGCAGGCGCTGTCGACCCGCAACGACGAGCCGGAGCGCGCGTCGCGGCCCTACGACAAGGGCCGGGACGGCTTCGTGCTCGGCGAGGGCGCCGGCGTCGTGGTCCTCGAGACGCTCGAGCACGCCCGGGCCCGCGGCGCCACGATCTACGCCGAGGTCGCCGGGCACGGCATCACGTCCGACGCCCACCACATGGCCCAGCCCGACCCGGTCGGTGCGGGCGCTGCCCGGGCGATGCAGCAGGCCGTCCGCAGCGCAGGAGCCGAGCCGGGCGACGTCGTGCACATCAACGCGCACGCCACCTCGACCCCGGTCGGGGACGTGGCGGAGGACAAGGCCATCCGGGCTGCCCTCGGTGACGCGACCGACGGCGCCTGCGTCAGCGGGACCAAGTCGATGACCGGTCACCTGCTCGGCGCGGCCGGCGCGGTCGAGGCGATCGCGACGATCCTCGCCCTGCACCACCGCACCGCGCCCGCCACGACGAACCTCGAGGACATCGACGACGACGTCACGCTCGACGTGGTGCGCGGCGAGGCCCGCCAGCTGCCCGAGGGCGGCCTCGGCCTCAACAACTCCTTCGGCTTCGGCGGCCACAACGTCGCCCTCGCGTTCCGGACGGTCTGACAACCATGACTGCTACCGCTCCCGCCCCCGGGGTCGCCGTCGACAAGACGGACGACCCACGCAACCCGGCCCGGCGGCTCGGACTGCTCTTCGACGAGGGCAGCCTCGAGCTGATCACGCCCGAGGACGACTCCGGCATGCTGGCCGGCATCGGCCGGATCGACGGGGCCACCACGGTCGCCTTCTGCTCCGACGCCACGATCCAAGGTGGCGCGATGGGCGAGGCCGGCTGCCAGGTCGTCCTCGACGCCTACGAGCGTGCGCTGGCCGAGGGCTGCCCGGTCGTCGGGCTGTGGCACTCCGGGGGCGCCCGGCTGCGCGAGGGCGTCGTCTCCTTGCACGCCGTGGGTGAGGTCTTCGCGATAATGACCCGGGCGTCCGGCAAGGTGCCGCAGATCTCCGTGGTCCTGGGCCCGGCGGCCGGCGGCGCGGCGTACGGCCCGGCGCTCACCGACGTCGTCATCCTCGGTCCCGAGGGCCGGGTGTTCGTCACCGGCCCCGACGTGGTCCGCTCGGTCACCGGCGAGGACGTCGACGCGCTGCGGCTCGGCGGCCCGGAGCCGCACGGCCGTCGCTCCGGGGTCGTGCACGTCGTCGCCGAGACCCAGGCCGGGGCCTACGCCGAGGCCCGCCGGCTGGCCGCGCTGCTGGGCGACCAGCGCACGATCGGCGACGTACCCGACGTGGACCTCAGCGCCTACCTGCCGGAGTCGGCCAAGCGCGCCTACGACGTCCACCCGATCGTGGAGCACCTGCTCGACGAGGGCAGCGCGCTCGAGCTGCACCCCAAGTGGGCCCCCAATGTCACCACGACGCTGGGCCGGCTCGGTGGCCGCACGGTCGGCGTCATCGCCAACAACCCGCTGCGGCTCGGCGGCTGCCTCGACTCGGCGTCGGCCGAGAAGGCGGCGCGCTTCGTGCGCATGTGCGACGCCTTCGGCGTGCCGATGGCAGTCGTCGTCGACGTGCCCGGCTACCTGCCCGGCGTGGGGCAGGAGTGGGACGGCGTCGTACGTCGCGGCGCCAAGCTCCTGCACGCCTTCGCCGAGGCGACGGTGCCACGGGTGACGCTGGTGACCCGCAAGGCCTACGGCGGCGCCTACATCGCGATGAACTCACGCTCCCTGGGTGCTACCCGGGTCTTCGCCTGGCCGGGCGCCGAGGTGGCCGTCATGGGCGCCGTGGCCGCGGTGCGCATCCTGCACCGCCGCCGGCTGGCCGAGGTGCCGGTCGACGTGCGCGGCGAGGTCGAGCAGGAGCTGGCGGTCGAGCACGAGAAGCTGGCCGGCGGGCTGGCCCGGGCGCAAGAGATCGGCGTCATCGACGAGGTGGTCGAGCCGACCGCGACCCGCTCCGCGATCGCCGCCGCCATCGCCGCCGGGCCCGCCACCCGCGGCCAGCACGGCAACATCCCGCTCTAGGCCGACCACCTGTGCGTTGACACACCGGGACGCCGGCGTGTCCGGTGTGTCAACGCACGATCGAGCGGGGGCGGCCGGTCCTAGACGACCTGGTGCAGCCAGCGGACGGGGGCACCGTCGCCGGCGTGCCGGAAGGTCTCCAGCTCGTCGTCCCACGCCTTGCCGAGCAGCCCCTGCATCTCGGCCACCACGTCGGTGGCCGGGTCGGTCGCGGCCCGGGCCAACGCGGCCCGCAGCCGGTCCTCCCGCACCACGATGTCGCCGTGCACGCCGGTCGTCGCGTGGAAGAGACCGAGCGTCGGCGTGCACGACCAGCGCTCCCCCTCGGCGCCCGTGCTGGGCTCCTCGGTCACCTCGAACCGCAGCTGCGCCCAGTCGCGGAGGACGGAGGCCAGGCGGGCTCCGGTGCCGGGCTCGGCCTGCCAGGACAGCTCGGCGCGGACCACGCCGGGCGCGGCCGGCTGCGGGGTCCAGTCGAGGGTCACCCGCATGTCGAGGACTCCGCCGACGGCCCACTCGACGTGCGGGCACAGCGCGGGCGGAGCGGAATGGACGTAGACAACGCCACGGGTCGCCACCGGTTCCTCCTTGCGGTCTCGGACGTGGTGCGCCTTCCCCAGCGGCCTCGTCCGACCTGTCGCCCTGCGGCGGGAGGTCCGGTGTGCTCCGACGATGATGCCACAGCGGCCACATGGGCACCAGCCATCCCGTCGGAACGCACCGGGCAGGCGGTTCCAGGCCGCTCAGGAAGGCACTCCGGAACCTGAAGTCGCGTCCGCCGACGGCCGATAGGACAGGAGCAAGGGCGTCCCGCTCATGCTCCGGACGAAAGGCACACCGTGCACAACCCCGAGCTGCTGATGGCCGAGGCGTACGACGAGGGCGTCGTCTCCGAGGTGATCAGGCCCGCGGCGATCATCCCGGAGGAGTCCGCCCGTGCGGTGCTCGTGGAGCTCGCGCTGCGCGACGTGCAGAACGGCGGGGTATGGCAGTCGGAGCCGTCGCTGTGGAGCAGGTACGACCGGCCGTGGGAGGGCTACGGCTCCCCCGGTGGCGCCGAGCTGATCGGGACGATCCAGGTGGCGTACGGCACGCCGACCCGCTACGAGATCACGATCTACCGGGTCACCGTGACCCGCTTCGGGACGGCCCAGGGCTGGACCGTCGAGGGCCTGTGCAACGAGGCCCTCGGGTTCGGCAGCCTCGACCTAGCCAGCTGCCCCCGTGCATCGCTGAACGCGCCGCCCAAGCCGTTCCGGTTCTGAGCCGGGTCTGAGCCGGGAGCCGGTCAGCCGGCCGGCAGCACCTGGACGGAGACGGTCGTCCGGGCGTCCTCCTGGGTGGCCGTGCCACCGGTGCACAGGTAGCTCGCGACGCCGATCGTCACCTGGTAGGTCCCGGGCTCGGCCCACGTGTGGCTTGCCACGTAGCGACCCGCCGACGGCCGGTCCTGGGCAGCCGTGGCGCTCGCCGCGCAGCTGTCCTGGGCCAGCGAGCTGGTGCCCACCCCGTCGCCCCACTCCTCCGTCGACCCGTTGAAGACGCCCTCACCGTCCGCCCAGCGCACCACCAGGCTGGCGGGCTGGCCCGCCACCACCCGGTCGGGGACCTCGACCGTGAGCCCGAGCGAGGCCGGTCCGGCCGGGTCGGCTGCCGCCGGGGTCCGGGTGGTGACCTCGGGCTCGTCGTCGCCGCCGAGCACCAGTACCAGGACCACCGTCGCGGCGAACACGAGGGCCAGCAGGGCGACCAGGCCCGCGACCAGCCGGCGGCGCGGCCGCACAGGTGGCGGCCCGTCGACGGCGCGCTCGCCTGCCGACGTGCCCGACTCGGTGCCCACGACCACCTCGGGCCCGCGCTGGACCTCCACGTCCCGCCCCTCGCGTGTCTCCATGCCGTCCTCCTGGTAGGCACCGCCCCCTGGATCAGGCTAGGGCGCCAAGGTCACGCAGCGTGGCCGATCGCCGATATCCGGCGGTTCCTGGCCCAACCCGGTCACCCTGCGCAGCCGCACCTCGCACCGGCCCGGCACCTGCCGCTTCGGCCGCTCGGGCGAGCCGTGGCCCGAGCGCCTAGGGCGTCAGGCGGTCGGGCTGCGCGATCCGCACGGTCGGCGCCGGCACCCCACGGCGCAGCGCCGGGCAGCAGTCGTCGACGGCGGCGACGGTGGGAGTCACGTGCAGCCGCCGGCGCAGCTGCATGAGGTCGAACACCCGCAGCACCGCCGGGTGGTCGGCGACGAAGTGCACGGAGCCGCCCAGCAGGGCCGCGCGGTGGTGGACCCGCAGCAGGCTGCCGACCCCGGTCGAGTCGACGAAGGTCACGCCGCGGAGGTCCAGGACGAGGCTGGTCGCCCCGCGGTTGAGCAGCCCGAGCACGGAGTCGCGCAGGGCCGGAGCCGTGGCGACGTCGATCTCCCCCGTGACCCCCACCACGGTGTGGACCCCGGTGCGGTGCGGATCGAGCAAACTGATCAATGCGGCCCCCTGGGCTGGTCGACCGAACGGCCGGCTGCTTCGGCGCCGTCTGAGGGTAACGCCGCCCGGACCGCGACGGAAGGCCTCCGGGCGACGGATTTCGTACGTCGGAAACTGCTGTCTGTGCAACGACTTTTCCGATCTCTGCCGCCACGCGCGGCCCCCGGGACGACGGTTTACGAAGCCTTTGCCGCGGCCGGTCTCAGGACGCCCGGCGCCGTCGGTCCCGCTCCGGCCGGCAGTCGGCCGGGTCGAGCGGTCGGTCGATGCTGTTGTGCGCCGTCCCGATCTTGCCGCCGGGCTCCAAGGCGCGGCGGGCCAGGCTCACCCGTGGCTCCAGCCAGTCGCCGAACGACTGCCCGGTCACCCGCTCCAGCAGCCGTACGTCGTCGGCGACCAGCGGCACCAGCTGCTCCCTCTGGTGGTCGGTCAGGGGCTGGCGGGGCCGCTGCTCGCGCTGCAGCCGTCGCGACATGGCGTCCCGGGCCGGCTTCCACAGCCGGTGCGGCAGCACCCGCTCGACCCGGTCACCGGCCCGGAGGGCGGCCGACACGGCCCGGTTGCCGAGAGTCCCGGACGCGTGGGCGGTCACGTTCTCCGCCGGCACCTCGGTCACCCGCCCCGGCTCGAGACCCAGGAAGTCGACGATCAGGGCGAGCGCTTCCGCCGGTCGGGCCAGCGCGACGTGCAGGGCGGTGGTCCCAGCCTTCGGCGCCCCGACGACGAAGAAGTCGGGAAGGGTCATCGGCGCCCTCCCTCGGCGACGAACGTGCGCAGGTCGTGGGCGCCGTCGGCGCGGGTGACCTCGACGTAGAACCGGGTCGAGCCGTCCGCCGGCGGGACGGTGCTCACGTAGCGCAGATCGCCCAGGCCGTGCGGTGACACGCCCACCGGGCGGTCACCGACCGCGGTCCACCGGCCGAGGCCGCCGAGCACGGCCAGCCCGGTCTGCTCCTCCCAGTTCTGCTCCGCGGTGGCCCGGCCGTCGTAGAACGCGACACCCTCGTCGAGCAGCACGTCCGCGACCCGGACTCCCCGCGCGTCCCACTCCCCCGGGCGCCCGGCGAGGGCGGTCCCCTCCCACACCCAGTCCCTGCCGTCGGGGCTGGTCGCGTGGTCGGTCGTCATCCGGTCGGTCGCGTCCGGGTCGTCGAGCGGATGCCGTGAGGCCCAGGCGTGCCAGGTGCCGTCGACGAGGCGCATGACGGGGTCCTTGACCGCGAACCCGTCGTCACCGGGCAGCACCGTGGCGGCGTCGGCGGTTCCCAGCCCGGCCGGCTCGTCGGCCTCGAGCAGGTCGACCCGCCAGTGCTTGCTGCCGGGGGTCGCGACGCTGACGTAGAGCCGCCAGCGACGGTCAGGTGTGCGGACCAGGCAGGGCCGCTCGAGGCTTTCGCCGCCGAAGCTGTCGCGGTGCAGCACCGCGACGGTCGAGAAGTGCTCGCCGTCCTCGGAGCGGGCCACCACGTTGGCGTAGCCGCGGCCCTGCCCCACGGGTCGCCGCAGGCGGTACGCCAGGAAGACCGCCCCGTCGTCGGCCACGGCGCTCGGCGCCCCGGCCCAGGAACCCGGGCCGGGGCGCTCCGGCTCGACCACGACGGGCGCGGTCTCCACGTCCGCGAACAGCCCGTCGACGTCGTCGAGGGACCAGCGGCGAAGGGTGTCGGGAGGCATTGCCTCACCGCATTCCCAACTATCTCGGTGGACAAACCTTCCTTATCGCTCCCGCAGGTCAGCCGGCGCTGAGCGCCTTCGCCTTCATGCTGTCGAACTCCGCCTGGCTGATGGCACCCGACGTGAGCAGCTGGTGCGCCTTCTCGATCTGGGTCGCCGGGTCCGTCCCGCTCCCGGCCGCCTCGCGGATGTAGGCCTGCTGGGCATGGTCGATGTCGCGAGCCCGCTCGATGGCGCGCTGGTTCATCGCGGAGCCCCGGGTGATCAGGTAGACGAAGATCGTGATGAACGGGAGCAGCACCAGCGCGATCAGCCACACCGTCTTCATCACCCCGCTGGTGTCCTTGTCGCTGAAGAGGTCACCGATGACGCGGAAGAGGATCATGAAGTAGAAGAACATGGCGTAGATGACGAGCAGGCTCCAGAAGAACTCACCGAGTGACATGTCCTGCGTGCTCCTATGCGTCGGCCCCGTTGTGGCATGGCAGCCCTCTGTGAGGCCGCTGTTCCCACCGTAGGCAGCCCGGCGTGCGCCGCATCACTCGATCCGGGTGATCCGCGGGCGCGGGGAGCTCAGCCCTCGCGCGCTTCCGGCGGCTCGGTGCGCTGCTCCGCGGCTGCATAGCCGAGCTGGAGGAAGTCGGAGACGGCCACCGCCGAGAAGACGCCCATCGCGGGCCGGGTGACGCCCGGCGCGAAGGTCAGGCCCGCCGTGAGCGCGGTGGCGATCCACGGGCCGAGACAGAACGGGCAGGTCAGCAGCTCACCCACCGCCTTGCGGGCCCCGCTCCCCCGCACCTCCTCGGCCAGCTCGGCATTGCCCTGCGGGCCCTGGAACCGGGTGAACGGCGCGCGCACCGGGCTGGTCACCGCGTCCTTCGCGACGATGCGGGCGATCTTGTGGGTGGCGAGGCCGAGCAGCGTCAGCTCCCACGGGGTCAGCGGAGGCGGCCGCCGGCCGGTCCGCGCCGCGACGAGCGACAGGCCCCCGGCCACGGCACCGAACACGCCCATGGCCGCGGCGTACCCGCCCGTCGCCCCGTCCGGACGGGCGTATCCCGCTGCCTGCTGGCTGATGGTCTGCATGACGCCCATGCCACCGGCTTCCCCCGCCGCGGGCCGTCCAACCCGCGTCGGGGGAGCCTGCCGGCTGCTTCGGTGCGGCGTCAGGCCGGCGACGCCGGTGCTGCTGTCGTCGTCCCTTCCGGCAAGGGAGCCGAGGGGTCCGGAGCCGACGGCTCCGACGGAGGCGGCTGCGTCGGCTGCCCCTCCTGAGGTGGCGGCTCGGGCGTCGCCTCCGTCACCCCTGTCCGGACGTCGGCGTCGCGCCGCAGAGTCGTGGCACCCCCGAGGCGCTCGCCCACCAGGACCTCGAGCTGACCGAGAGGTGCCAGGGTGGATGCTGCCGGAGCGGCCGAGCCACCTGTCGGCGCCACGGCCCTCAGCGCGACCACCTGGTCGGCGATCCATCGGCGTAGCTCCTCGATGTCCGCCGCGGCCAGCCGGTCGCGGCGCTCGCCGACCATGACCAGCTGATAGGCGGCGGCAGCAGTACGACACCCGGCGCAGGCAGCGTTCACCGCCAGGGCACGGTTGTTCACCCGGACCGTCTGCGGCGAGCGGAGAATCACCACCTGCACCGAGACCGCCGTCGCGGAGCAGTTCCGGCACTCCGACCAGGCCACGGTCACGTTGTCCACGGTGGCCTCGGTCGACCGGTCCAGGTAGACGATGTGCAGGGCGGTGGCCGTAGCCGAGCACCCGTCGCAGCCGGCATTGGCCGAGGCGGCCGTGTCCACGTCGCCGTGCCCACGCGCGGCGTGCAACGTCGACGTCGCCTCGTCGACCACGTCCGGACTGTCGGGAGCCGCCACTGCTGCCGCCGTCAGGTCGCCCCGCGAGGGGGCCGGGCGCGCATCTTCCTGGCCCTGCGAGGGCAGACCACTGGCTGCCAGCCCGACGCCGATCGCCGCGGCTGCCACTACCGGCGCGAGGCGCTTCATAGCCGCGCACTCTGGGTCTGGAAGTCGTCCGCGACTGCAGCGGCCATCTCGACGAGGCTGTCGCGGGTGTCGCTGCGCAGCGACGACAGCTCGGTCTGCGCACCTGTCTCCAAGGCGGGGTCCCAGGGCACGGTCACGACCCGCGCACACCGTCGCGAGAAGTGCTTGACCATGGGCTCCAGCGGGGCGCCCAGGCCACGCCGGACGCCGTTGATTACCACGATGGCCTTGGCGACGAGCTCGCCGTACTGGTGCTCGTCGAGCCAGTCCAGCGTGAGCGCAGCTGCCCGGCCACCGTCCAGGCCTGGGCGGAGCACCAGCACGAGCTCGTCCGCCTCGGTCAGCAGACCCTGGTTGGCGCTGTCGAGTATCCCCGTGCCGGTATCGAGCAGGATGAGGTTGTAGAACCGGTCCAGCAGCCGGATCAGGCGGTGGTAGGCGTCGCGGTCCAGGGCCATCCCGATGCGCGGGTCGTCGTCGGAGCCGAGAACCTCGAGCCGTGACTCCGGTGCCTGCGAGACGTAGGACCTGAGTTCGGCATAGCTCTGGATGTCGTCGAGATGCCGGAGAAGGTCGGTAATGGTCTCGGGGATCGGCGGAGCCACCCGATGCGCCAGGTTCCCGGCATCAGGGTTGGCGTCGACCGCCACGACCCGGTCACCCCGCAGCGTCGCGAAGGTGCTGCCCAGGGCAAGCGTCATGGTGGTCTTGCCCACACCGCCCTTCCTGCTCATGACGACCACACGTCGAGAGCCCTCGATCGGTGCGCAGAGGCGCCGTTCGATCTCGGCCCGACGCGTCTCGGAGGGGCCTGGACCGGGATTGAGGGTGCCTGCCGAGACGCGGTAGACGGCTCGCTGCCATCCACCGCGAGGGACAGCCGGCGGCAACGTGATCATGGTGTCGTCGGTGAAGGCTGCCGCGCTGAGTTCCATCGGCCTGAGATCGAGTGGAAGCTCGGGTTCCTCCGGCGCAGTTACTTGTCCCTCCGACTCGTGCGACCGGGTCAGCCGATGGACGGCATGACCCAGCAGCATCGTCAGGCGCCAGAACAGGACGGCTAGACCCAGCAACGGCAGCACGAGCAACACCGTGGAGATCGCGGAAAGGAGGACTACGGCGACATCGGCGGACTGCCATGCACGGACGAGCTGGTCCGCCTGCACCTCGAGCGCCGCCCAGGTGTTTCGGACGATATCGGGCAGGTGCCAGAGCAGCCAGCCGAAGCCGAAGGCGAGCAGGGGCACGACCACGAGCACCCAGCCGGCGACGAGCCGTCGGGCGGCGGGCCGCAGCTCAGCAACCCGAGGGTCCTTGGGGTGGCCGGGCACAAGATTCGCCAGCACGGGCCGGACCCTGGCGAAGAGGTCGGGCACGCCGGCCAGGTCGGAGAGCACGTAGTAGCCGTCGAACCGGACCGCAGGGATGAGCTGTTGCAGCATCTCGAGGTGCAGGACGAGTGCAACGAGGAGGTACACCCCGTTGTCCGTGACCAAATAGCCGGCACCGCTCGCGATCAGGAACAACACGTTGAAGTAGAGGCCACCAAGGTCGGTGCGAATGCGTCCTGCCCGGCTGAGCCGGTATGAGTCGGTGACGTCGGTGTAGAACGCCGGGAAGACCAGGTACACGCCGTACCCGATGCGCCCAGGTTGCGCGCCGCCGTAGCGGCAGGCGGCAGCGTGACCCATCTCGTGCAGCACCGCAGCAAGGGTCAGCAGGCCGTAACCAGCGAGCACGAGCGCAGGGGCGGCCAGCACCTGCTGCAGGGCGATCAGCGCGTCCCCATGCACGTACATTTGAACATCGACGGCGATGGCCAGCGCAAGCACAGCGATCACAAGAGGTGGCCAGAACAGCAGTGACAACGGCCGCGCGATCCGGCGGACAGCAGCGACTGGTAGGAGCGTGCCCTTCAAGGTGAGCGAGAGCAATGGGTTGGCGCGCGGTGGCTCGAACTCGGCTGGTTCGGTCGAGTCCTCGACCAGTCCCAGCGGCTGGAGGCGTGCCTTCACCAGGTGCGCCAACCCATCGGTCGTAAGCGTCCGGCCGTAGGCACCACTGACGACGTCGGCAATCTGGTCCGGCGTGCGGCCCGGAGCGACCGCAGAAACGATGAGGTGCAGCAGCTCCGAGACCTGGACGACCTGACCGTCGCGTCGCCGAAGCAGATAGGTCGGTTCACGGATGCCGGAGCCTTGCGCCGGGCCGAGCACCTGTAGTCCTTGGGATACGCGCCAGCTGTGGTGGATCAGTGTCCGGTCGGATTGGTCAGCAGTCATGGTGAGTCATCGCCCTGGTGTGCTCTGGATGCTCTGGATGCTCTGGATGCCTGACACCGCCTCCGGGATGGCGGCGAGTACGCCCAGAGCCGCGTACTCGCCGCCACGACTCGGATTCGGCGTTACTGCACTGCGGTCGTGTACTGCATCGCCAGCGCCTGGGCGTTCGCGTTGATGCTGGCTGCGTTGACGGCGATCGCGATGTTCAGGCCGACGACGTTGACCACGTTCGTGCAGGCGAAGTAACAGAGCGTCTCCCGACGCGGCAGCAACTGAACGGTCTGACCCCAAATCTCTTCAGCGGTCAGAACAGGAGGACTGCGCACGAAGGTTCAACTCCTTCCCACAGATGGCGTGCTGGGACACGGCGACGCAGACCCCGTCGGAGCCGGCGCCAGCCCGTGATCAGCCCTGGGCGACGTTGATGGTCTGCGTTGCCGAGCTCTGTGCCACTGATCCGTACGTGACAGCGTTAAGCGCCAGCGACGAGTTCGAGGCGTAGATGCCGGCCCAGTTGTTGTTGCCGCCCCACGTGAGGGTCTCCCGCTCCGGGAGCAGGTCGGCGATCTGGGTGTCGAGCTCAGTCAGTGTCAGTTCCTTGCGCATGGTGGTCACCTCCCCCCAGTTGCGCCTTTGATGACGAGACACGACGAGTCAACGCGACTGCTGTGATCGAAGCGTGACAAGGGCGTGGCAGGTGCGGCACAACGCCTTCACGACTGGCCTGTCGGAGGCAACACTGCAGGATGACAGCGTGGGGGAGGGAACGTTGCAGCACGAAGGGGTTCCAGACGCGAGTGCCTGGCGGAAGAGCCGAGCCGAACGCACGTCGTGGTCGCCCGAGCTCGGTGGCGTCATGCTCGTCAGTGCCTGGCCGCGTGGGGCTGCAGACGTGATGCTCGCACGCGTCACGATGTGCGCCGGCGACAGCGATCCCGCCATCCGCCACGTCACCAGTCGCGTCGAGCTGCATGCGCTCGTCGACGAGTGGCTGACTGCGTTGGACGACGGGTGATTTCCATCTTTGGGCAATTCATGGGTGGCCGAAGTCTTGACATCGCCGCTACAACCGCGCCAAATGTCGCAAGAGAGGGTCAAGATCGAGCCAGGTCGGTGAAAAGTTGGGGGGCTCGCCGTTGCAATCGAACGCGATCCCTGATGTGAGTGCTGACCTGGAGCTGCGACTGCTCGGCTGCTGGGACCTGCAGTCACCGCGCGGAACCGTCTCTGTGGGTGGGCGAGAGCAGCGACTCATAGCGCTGCTCGCGCTGCGCGGTCGACGGCCGAGGATGCAGATTGCCGGGACCTTGTGGCCCGACACCACGGACGAACGCGCCCTGACCAGTCTTCGCTCTGCCGTGATGCGCGTCCGCAGGTCGGCCGGCGGTCTGCTCGAGATCGGGCACTCGACGCTGTCGCTTGCACCGGCCGTCCGAGTCGACGTCCAGCAGCTGACCCGGTCGGCCGCGGAACCCCGCACCCACAGCACCGGCAGAGCACGGGCGTGGGTCGGCATGCTGCGCGATGCCGAGCTGCTGCCCGGCTGGTACGAGGACTGGGTCACGTTCGAACGGGAACGGCTACAGCACCTGAGGCTTGCTGCACTGGAGGCCGAGGCGATGCGATCCCTGGACAGGGGGGACTACGACACCGCTCTGATGGCTGCGATGGAGGCCACCACCATCGAGCCGCTTCGTGAGAATGCCCACACGATCCTGATCCGCGCCCACCTACTTGCGCACAACCCGTCTGCTGCGGTCCACGAGTACCGGGCCTACCGGCGGCAGCTGCAACAGGTCATGGCCATCAGCCCCTCCCGGGAGATGGATGAACTGGTGCGACCGCTCATCATTCCTGCGGCCCGACCTCGCTGACCCGGCCCCTCATCGAACGTCGCGGGTCAGGAGCCGATCCGCTCCCAGCCCCTGCGGCTGCCCCGCGAGGTCGGGGCGTCGTCGGCGACCCGGCGCCTGCGGTAGACGACGTACGGCCGGAAGAGGTAGCCGACCGGCGCCGAGAAGGCGTGCACCAGGCGGGTGAAGGGCCAGGTGGCGAACAGCAGCATGCCGATCAGGACGTGCACGTGGAACGCGGTGTCCGCGCGCTCCATCGCGTCGACGTCGGGCTGGAGCGTCGCCAGTGACCGGAACCACGGCGAGACGGTGAGCCGGTAGTTGTGCGCCTCACCGGTGGCGCCGACCCCCAGCAGGGTGGTCACCAGCCCGGCGACGATGGCGGCGACCAGGACGACGTACATCGCCTTGTCGTTGCGGGTGGTCGCCATGAAGACCGGCCCTGTCGTACGTCGTCGGTAGACCAGGATCGCGATGCCCGCCAGCGTGGCGACGCCCGCCACACCGCCGAGCAGCAGTGCCTGGACGTGGTAGGCCTCCTGCGAGAGGCCGGCGGCGTCGGTCCACGACTTCGGCACGACCAGGCCGATGACGTGTCCCACGAGGACGACCAGGATGCCGAAGTGGAAGAGCGGGCTGCCGATGCGCAGCAGCCGCGACTCGTAGAGCTGCGACGACCGGGTCGTCCAGCCGAACTGGTCGTAGCGCCAGCGCCACACCGTGCCGCCGACGAGGATCGCGAGGACGACGTAGGGCAGCACACCCCAGAGCAGCACCCCGACGCTCATCGGCGGGCCCCGGTAGGCAGCAGCGAGGTGGGGCCGAGGTCCTTGTCGGGTGAGGCGTCAGCGCCGAAGCCGTAGCCCTCGAGACCGACGTTCTCCCGCGGCGGACCGTTGCGGGCCAGGGCCCGGGCAGCGGCCTCGTCCTGCGGCGAGGGGCCGGGCAGCAGGCTGCAGACGGCCTCGACGGCTCCGGCGTACGGCGTGCCCGCCTCGACCAGCGCGAGCCGGAGCATCTCGAGGCCGGCCCGGTGTTCCTGCAGCACGGCAAGCCCGAGGTCGGGGTGCGACGCGGCGAACTCCAGGACGACGGGCAGGAAGTCGGGCAGCTCGGTCGAGACCAGCTCGTGGCCGCGGCTGCGGTAGACCTCCTTGAGCCGGGCCAGCGCCAGGCCGCGCCGCCGGGTCTCTCCTTCGGTCCACCACGACAGGTAGAGGCAGCATCGCCGACGCTGATCCATGGTCTGCACGTAGTGCTGCTGGAGGCCGAGCTCGCCGGGCTCGGCCAGGGCCGAGATGCCGTCCACCGCGCGGAGCAGGGCGTCCCGCGCCGCGCCGTTGCGCACGGCGCCGGCCGCGTCGCGCACCGCAGGGTAGGCCGCTCGGGTCCGCTCGTCGGGGTAGGTCAGCAGCAGCGACGCGGCCTGGAGCACGACCGCCTGCTCCTCGTGCCTCATCGGGTGGTCTCCTCGGCCTCCGGCTGCTGTGCGCCGCCCCCCGGTGGGAAGAGCCCGCGGGTGCCGCGGCCGTCCCAGTTGAGCAGGTTGACCCTGGCACCGCGGGTCTCCGGGTGCGCGACGCCGCCGCCGGTCTGGCGCGCCTTCAAGGCGTGGAACGTCTCGACGGACACCGGCGTCGGCCGGCCGCTGGCCTCGCCGAACGGCCCGCTGTCGATCATCCCCGGGCCGCCGTCGAAGTCGAGGGAGCAGGCGGCCTCCTCGAGCTCGTGGCCACGCTCGGCGTAGGCGCTCGGGATGACGTAGCGGTCGTCGTACTTGGCGATGGCGAGCAGGCGGTACATCGCGGTCAGCTGGTCGCCGGTCATGCCGACGGTGCTCGCGATGGTCTCGTCGACGGGCTCCTCCAGGGTCACCCGGCGCATGTAGGCGCGCATCGCCGAGAGCCGCTGTAGCACGTCGGTAACCGGTGCTGGGTCTCCCGCGGTGAACAGCCCCGCGAGGTACTCGACCGGGATCCGCAGCGTGTCGATCGCGCCGAAGAGGTTGGCGACGTCCTCACCGTCGTGGCCCGTGTCGCGCAGCGCGTCGGCGACGGGTGAGAGCGGCGGGACGTACCAGACCATCGGCATGGTGCGGTACTCCGGGTGCAGAGGAAGAGCGACCCGGTAGGTCTTGGCCAGCGCGTAGACCGGCGAGCGAGCGGCCGCGGCGATCCAGTCGTCGGCGATGCCGGAGCGGCGCGCCGCGGCCGCGACGTCGGGGTCGGTCGGATCGAGCATGATGTCGAGCTGGGCCTGGTAGAGCTGCTGCGGGTCCGGGGTGGCCGCCGCCTCCGTCACGCGGTCGGCGTCGTAGAGCACCAGCCCGATGTAGCGCAGCCGACCGACGCAGGTCTCCGAGCAGACCGTGGGCAGCCCGACCTCGACCCGCGGGTAGCAGAACGTGCACTTCTCGGCCTTGCCGGTGCGGTGGTTGAAGTACACCTTCATGTACGGGCAGCCGGTCACGCACATCCGCCAGCCGCGGCAGCGGTCCTGGTCGACGAGCACGATGCCGTCCTCGCTGCGCTTGTACATCGCCCCGGACGGGCAGGACGCCACGCAGGCCGGGTTGAGGCAGTGCTCGCAGATGCGGGGCAGGTAGAACATGAACGACTGCTCGTACTCGAACCGCACCTTGTCGGCGACGTCGTCGCGCAGCTGCTGAACGACCGGGTCGAGCGGCGCCAGCTCGGGTCCACCGCCGAGGTCGTCGTCCCAGTTCGCCGACCACTCGATCTTGTGCGGCTTGCCGCTGATCAGCGAGCGCGGCTCCGCAACCGGGAAGTCGTCGCCGAGCGGCGCCGAGGTGAGCTTCTCGTAGTCATAGGTCCAGGGCTCGTAATAGTCGTCGATGGTGGGCAGCACCGGGTTGCTGAAGATGCTGAACAGCTTCTTGACCCGCCCGCCGGCCTTGAGCGTCAGCCGGCCGCGCCGGTTGAGCGTCCAGCCGCCCTTCCACTGCTCCTGGTCCTGGTAGCGCCGGGGGTAGCCCTGGCCAGGCCGGGTCTCGACGTTGTTGAACCACACGTACTCGACGCCGGAGCGGTTGGTCCACGCCTGCTTGCAGGTGACCGAGCAGGTGTGGCAGCCGATGCACTTGTCGAGGTTCATCACCATGGCCAGCTGCGCCATGACCTTCATCAGCGGGTCACCTTTCCTAGTACCGGACGTCCTGGTCGCGGCGGCGGACGACCGTCACCTCGTCGCGCTGGTTGCCGGTCGGGCCGAGGTAGTTGAAGGCGAACGAGAGCTGCGCGTAGCCGCCGATGAGGTGGCTCGGCTTGACCAGCACCCGGGTCAGCGAGTTGTGGATCCCCCCGCGCTTGCCGCTGGTCTGCGAGATCGGGACGTTCACCACCCGCTCCTGCGCGTGGTAGACGAACACCAGCCCTTCGGGCAGCCGGTGCGACACGATCGCCCGCGCGACCAGCACGCCGTTGCGGTTGACCGCCTCGACCCACTCGTTGTCCCGCACCTCGATCGCCGCCGCGTCCTGCGGACTCATCCAGACCGTCGGCCCGCCCCGCGACAGCGAGAGCATCAGCAGGTTGTCCTGGTACTCGGAGTGGATCGACCACTTCGAGTGCGGGGTGAGGTAGCGCACGGTGACCTGCTTGGTGCCGTCCGGGCCGAGCCGCGGCTCGCCGAACAGCTGGTGCATGTCCAGAGGCGGCCGGTAGATCGGCATCGTCTCGCCCAGGTCGGACACCCAGTCGTGGTCGAGGAAGAAGTGCATCCGGCCGCTCAGGGTGTGCCACGGCTTGAGCCGCTCGACGTTGATGGTGAACGGCGCGTAGCGGCGGCCGCCGGTCTCGCTTCCCGACCACTCCGGCGACGTGATGACCGGCACCGGCCTGGCCTGGGTGTCGGCGAAGGTGATGCGTTTCTCCTCCGACCCCTCGGCGAGGTCGACCAGCCGCTGCCCGGTGCGCTCCTCCAGACGCCGGAAGCCCTCGACCGCGAGCCGGCCGTTCGTCGTGCCGGACAGCGCGAGGATGGCCTCGGCCATCTTGACGTCGGTGTCCAGCGCCGGCCGGCCGTCACCGGCGCCACCTGCCATCACGCCGTTGCTGTGCGCGAGGAGCTCCACCTCGTGGTCCGGGCGGACGGTGACCGCCTTCGTGGTCAGCCCGAGCGAGTCGACCAGCGGGCCGAGAGAGGCGAGCTTGTCGGCGATGGCGCCGTAGTCGCGCTCGACCACCGCGAAGGTCGGCATCGTCCGGCCCGGCACCGGCTCGGCCTGGCCGGCGGCCCAGTCACGCACCCGGCCGCCCGGCTGGGCAGTCTCGCCCGGGGTGTCGTGCTGCAGCGGTACGGCGACCAGGTCCTTGCGGGTGCCGAGGTGCGTCTGCGCCAGCTCGGAGAAGCGGGCGGCGAGGCCCTGGAAGATGTCGAAGTCGGACCGGGTCTCCCACGGCGGGTCGATCGCCGGCGTGAAGGCGTGGACGAACGGGTGCATGTCGGTGGACGACAGGTCGTGCTTCTCGTACCAGGTGGCGGCCGGCAGCACGATGTCCGCGAGCAACGTCGAGCTGGTCATCCGGAAGTCGAGCGCGACCAGGAGGTCGAGCTTGCCCTCGGGCGCGTCGTCCCGCCAGGTCACGTCACGCGGCCGGCGGTCCTCCGGCGTCTCCTCCGCCCGGACCGACGAGTGGGTCCCGAGCAGGTGCTTGAGGAAGTACTCGTTGCCCTTCGACGACGACCCGAGCAGGTTGGCCCGCCACAGGGTGAGCACGCGGGGCCAGTTCTCCGGGGCGTCC
>DATHAP010000152.1 GCA_035489715.1 Actinomycetes bacterium | reverse complement strand
ATCGGGATGGCGGTCCGAGGGACGACGGTGATCGGCTCGGCCGACATCGCCTCCGGTGGCACTGCGACGGTGACCTGGAAGGGGCTGACGGCGGGGACCAGGTACGGCTGGTACGCGCGGGCGACGGACCCCACGGGCGCGAGTGCCGAGTCCTCGGTGTTCAGCTTCGTGACGGCGGCGGCCAAGCAGTAGCAGCCTGACGTCGAGAGCCGGCCCGGGACGACCGGGCCGGCTCTCACGCGCTGCGGAGCAGGACGAGCAGCGCGGCCAGCCACAGGATCGTCGTCACCAGGGCGAGGACCTGGACCCGTCGGTTCCGGAGGTGCTCCTGGCGCTGCTGCTCGGCTGCATGCGACCAGCCCGCCCGTCGCTGCAGGTAGCGGACGTGCTGGACGACGGGGACGTCCCGCTGCACGCGCAGCCGCTGCTCTGCCGTGCGGGGACCAGACCGCGCAGGGTCGCGGCCGGACACCGAGGGGTCCACGGCCCCACCATGCGCCGTCAAGACCCTCGCCGCCAAGGGTGCGGGCGCATCAGCGTGTCGGGACCGGTCGTCGGGGTGCGTCATCAGAGCAGCGGTGGCGGGGCGGTCATGCCTCCGTGGCGGCTGCCGGCTGCTGCGGTGAGCTCGAGGTCGGCCGGCACGGCGACGACCGGTGGCACGGCGTGCGACAGGCAGTAGTGGCTCACCGAGCCCACTACTGCGCGCCGCAGCCCCGTGTGCTCGCGGGTCCCGAGCACCAGGGCCTTGGCCTCCCGGGACCGGCCCACGAGAGCCGGTCCGGGCGGGCCCTCCACGATGTCGAGGGTCCAGCGGACCTCGGCGCTGTCGCCGCCCAGGGCGTCCAGCACCCAGCGGGTGGCCCGCGCGCGGGCGTCCTCGGTCGCGGCCTGCAGGTAGTCGCCCGCTCCGGAGGTCACGGCGGCGGCGCCCAGGGCGCTCAGCTGCCAGGCATGGATGACGCGCAGGGGCAGTCCGGTCGACCGGGAGTGCTCGGCCGCCCACCTCAGCGCGGCTGCCGACGCCGGCCCCTCGTCCAGCCCCACCGCGATGAAAGCCCGCTCGTTCCCGCTGGCTGCGGTGCGCTCGCCCTCGAACTCGCTCATGGTCGTCATCTCCCGCGCTGTCAGCGCCGCCCTTCGACGTCTGGTCCAACCCTCGGACGAGGCTGGGCGTCGGAGCAGAACCGTTCGACCCGGAAGTGCCGGGACGTACGTCCCACGTCCTGGCCGACGGCTCGAGCTGAGCCCGTCGAGCGGGCCGAGCCGGACCCGACGGACCGGACGTCCCGCGAAAGCGGGGCCGTTCAGGTGCGGACCCCGGGACCTTCGTCCCTGACGTGCGCGACGACCAGCACCGATCTTGGGGACAGGCCCGGACGACGGGCGAACCGCACCGGTCGCCCGACCGGTCACCAGGAAGGACTAGGTGCCGCCATGCGCCGCAGAACTCTCGACATCCTGCTCACCACCGGCGGGCTCGTGCTCGCCGCGATCCTGCTCGTGGCAGGCGGCCTCCTCGTCTGGGCCAACACCTTCATCGAGGACCAGGTCACCACGCAGCTGAGCCAGCAGAACGTCTTCTTCCCGCCGAAGGGTGAGGCGACCGCCGACCCGAAGATCGGTCCGTACATCAACCAGTACGCCGAGCAGCAGCTGGTCAACGGCGAGCAGGCCAAGGCCTACGCCGACCACTTCATCGCGGTCCACCTCGAGGAGTCGACCGGTGGCAAGACCTACTCCGAGCTCTCCACGATCTCCCGTGAGAACCCGGACGACGCCGAGGCTGCGGCCCTGGTGCAGACCGCCTTCCGCGGCGAGACGCTGCGCGGCCTCCTGCTCAACGCCTACGCGTTCTGGAAGATGGCGCAGATCGCGATGTACGCCGCGATCGCAGCCTTCGTCGGCGCCGGCCTGATGCTGCTCCTGAGCATCGCGGGCTTCGTCCACCTCCGCCGGGTCGACCCGACCGAGGAGGCCTTCACCGCGCACACCGACAAGGCGCCCGCGCTGGCCTGACGGCCCTTCCCGCACCCGGCGGTCACCGGGTCACGAGGCCCCTGCCGAGCACCGGCAGGGGCCTCGCTGTGCTCAGAGGTGCTCGCGGAAGACCCGGTCGACCAGCCGCTGCGCCGCGTGGCCGTCGTCCCAGGGGGTGAAGTCGGCCCGGAAGGCGGCGTAGGTGTCGGCGTGCGCCGCACAGGCGGCGTCGATGTCGCGGATCGCCGCGACCACCTCGGCCGAGGTGGCGAGGTGCGGACCCGGCTGGCGCTCCGGGTCGAAGTAGAAGCCGCGCAGGCGGTCCCGGTAGTCCGCCAGGTCGTAGCTGAAGAACAGCATCGGCCGCCCGGTCACCGCGAAGTCGAACATCAGCGACGAGTAGTCGCTGACCAGGATGTCGGTGGCCAGCAGCAGCTCGTTGACGTCCGGCCACGACGAGACGTCCAGCGCGAACGACCCGTCGACGCCCGGCACGCTGTCGACCACCTTGGCGTGCCGACGGACCAGCAGCACGTGGTCGTCCGCCAGCTCGCGGCGGGCCGCCTCGAGGTCGAGCTGCATGTCCAGGCTGTAGCGGTTGCCGGAGTAACGGTGGTCGTCCCGCATCGTCGGCGCGTACAGCACCACCCGGACGTCCGCGTCCAGACCGAGCGAGCGACGTACGGCCGCCGCCCGCTCCTCGCGGTCCGGCGCGTGGAAGACGTCGGTGCGCGGGTAGCCGGTCTCGAGCAGCTCGCCCTCGAAGCCGAACGCTCCCCGCAGGATGTGCGAGCTGGGCGGGTTGGGGGAGACCAGGTAGTCCCACCGGGCAGACTCACCCTTGATCATCTCGGTGTATCGCTGGGTGGTCATCGCGTCCCACCGCGGGTTGTCCAGCGCGATCCGCTTGAACGGCGCGCCGTGCCAGGTCTGCACGACGACCTGCGCGTCAGGCGTCTCGAACCACGGCTCCATCGGGCGGTAGTTGGGCACGACGACGTAGCGGGCCCTGGCCAGCGCCTCGAAGTGGTCGCGGCCGTAGCGACGCACCGGCTGGAGCCCGTCGGGGAGCGCCGTCTGGCCGTCGACGACCATCCAGCGGCACGGCAGGCCGGGCACCCGCCGCCGCAGCTCCTCGTAGATCGCCCGAGCGTTGTCGCCGTAGGCACGGCTCTCGTAGCTCTCGAAGAGGACCTCGTCGCGGACCCCTTGCCGGAGGAACGCGGGGAAGTCCTGCCAGCGGAGCCGGTGCTGGTTGACCGGGCCCCGCTCGTCGTCGCGAAGGTCCGGACCGACCTCGAGCACGAGGTCGCCGTCCTCCTCGGTGACCGTGAACGGCTTGGTGCCGACCGCGTGCTCCATCGGCAGCCTCGCCAGGACGCCGGGCTCCGCGGCGAGCGGGACGCCGTGCTCCTCGCCGTCCTCACCGGCACGGGCGTCGTCGTCGGGACGGACCAGGAGCAGCCAGGTGCCGTACGGCAGGGGCAGGTCGCCCGCGACGGTCGGCATGGCCGCCGGTGAGAGCCGCAGGACGAACCGGCCGCCGGCGACCTGGACCTCGAGCACCCGGTCCCGGGCGGTGCGCCGGGCGGCCAGCACCACGGTGCCGTCGAGCCCGGACGGCCAGCTCCCTACGAGCTCGACCGTGTCGCCGTCCCAGCGCGCGCCGTCGACCACGGGGTGCGCCCGCCGGACCGCGATCTCCACCCGGCCGTTCGCGGTGCGGGACACCTCCACGTCGTGGCGCCCGGTCGCGGCACGCGCCGGCGCGAGGTCGCTCGCCGCGCGGAGCGGGACCCGGCGGTCCACCCCGGGCAGGGTGAACCGGGCCGACCAGGCGGCCTGTCCCTCGAGGTCGTCGGCGGCCAGGGCGAGCAGCGTCCTCGTGGGAACCTTCGCGGTGAACCGCCGGCCGGCGAGCCCGGCCACCCGGACCGGCACCTGAAGCACCTCGGCGCCCGACAGCCGGCGCAGCGTGAGGGTCGTCGAGCGGCGCCGGGTGCGGCGTCGCAGCCGCCCGGTGAGCACGACGGTGCCCTCGGCGCCCTTGGTGACGCGGGCCCGGGTGATGACCGCCGGCAGGTACTCGACCTCCACGGCGAAGGTGCCGCGGCCGGAGACCGGCACGAGGCGGACCGCCCCCGCGGCGTCCTCCGGCTCGTGCAGCGCGGGATGCCGAGCGCCGCCCGGGGTGGTGGCCGCGACGTTGCGGGTCCGGGACACCGACCCAGCGGTGACGGTCGCCTCCAGCCGCCAGGTCGCCGGGCTCCACCCCTGGTCGTCACGCAGCAGGCGGCTGTCGAGGACGGTGCGGAACCCGGCCCAGTCGTAGCTGTAGGGGTCGCGCGAGCGGACGGTGACGTCCGGGCGGAGGACCCGCTCGACCGGGAGCTCGATCCGCCGGCCGTCCGTGCCACGCACCAGCGCCAGCTCAAGGCGGTCTCGGTCCGCCCGCTCGATGTCGACAAGGCGCAGGTAGGCGTGCCCCTCGACGTGCAGGAGGCCCTTCTGCCAGCGGACCCCTTCGACCCGTCCGCGCAGGTCGATCTCACCATCCAGCCGGAAGACGTCACGTGGGACCGCGAGGTCGGCACCGTCGCGGAACGGCAGGTCGGCCAGGCGCTCCTCCCCGTCAGCGACCCAGCGCCTCAGCCGCAGTGCGCCGCTCCGCTCGGCCGTCACCACCTCGGCGACCTCCGCCACGAGCCCTCGTGACGCGAGGTGGTAGGTGAGCCGGGTGACTGCGGGCAGGCCGGCCAGCATCGCCGGGTCGTCGCCGCCCACGGCGGTCGAGACGCGCCCGACCAGCTCGCGACGTACGTCGTCGTCGGCCTCGGCGAGGCCGGGAAGCGCGGCGCGCAGAGCCGGCTCCAGCACCGCGCCGAACCAGTGCGCGCGGGCCACGGCCGGCAGGCCGGCGCCCACGGCCGCCAGGTCGTCGATCTCGGCGAGCACGTCGCCCAGGTCCTCCGCCCGCAGGTGGTGGTGGCTCCGGCGCAGCCGCGGCGGACGCGCCTGCTCGGCCGTCACCGGCTCGGGCACCAGGTCGACGGACGCGGCCGCGGCCAGGGCACCCGCCATCGTGCCGCGGCGCGGGCCGTCGACCGGCCAGGTCAGACCCAGCCGGTCCCACGCTGCGCGGCGCCAGAGCACCGCCGCGACGGTCTGGTGCTCGAGCAGCGCCGGGGTCAGCGCGACCGTCGTGCCGGTCGTGGCGGACAGCAGGGCACCGGCGACGCCGCCGGCGTCCGCGGTGCCCACGGCCGCGTCCGACCCGCTCGAGGCCAGCGCGTCGTGCAGCGCTCTCACTCCGCTGCCCACCAGCACGTCGGTGCGGCCGAGGAACAGCAGGAGCTCCCCGGTCGCCTCGTCGAGCGGGGCGACCTCGGCGGCGACCGGGAGTGCCTCGACGGACGCGTGCGACCTGGGGTCGAGCACGCCGTCGATCGGGACGACGGTGACGCGGGGCATCGGGGCAGCCTCTTCCTGGTGGGGCGCCCGAAGTGTAGGTGCCCGTCCATCACGTGCGGTGGTCGCCGCGTCGTGGTGCGTCGACGCCCGGTGCCCTCCGGTCAGGTGGTGCCGGTGTCGCGGCTCGCGCCCGAGAGCATCCGGTCGATCCGGGCCGCGAGGTCGACGTCCTTGCTGGTGACCCCTCCGGCGCTGTGCGTCCGGAGCCGGAAGACGACGGCGTCGGCCTCGCGGCTGACGTCGGGGTGGTGGTCCACCTCGTCGGCCACCTGCGCCACCGACTCGAGCAGGCCGTCCTGGCTGTCGGCCGGCACGTCGGCCCGCTTGACGAGCGCGTCGTCCTCGAAGGTCCACCCGGGCAGGGCGCCGAGCGCGGTCTCGACGTCCGCAGGGTCCAGCAGGTCGGGCATGGTGCGTCCTTCCGGTGGGGAGACCCTCCCCCTACCGCGGGTCGCGCCCCGTCACACGCTCACCCGTGGACGTTCATGTCCTCCAGGTTGCTGCGCGCCCCGGCCAGCCGCGGGTTGTCGGGCCAGAGAACCTGTGCCTCCCTCATCGCGTCGCGCGACTCGTCCGACTCGCCCAGCGCGGCGAGGGCCTCGGAGAGGGTGATCAGGTCGTCGGCGCGCGCGGCACGGTCCTGGTCCCACTTGATCGCCTCTCGTGCGTGCTCGAGGGCCTCGGACAGGCGGCCGTGCACCAGGTGGTGGAGAGCGTGGGTGCCGGCGAGCACGGTGCCGGTGCTCGCGTAGCGCTGCGCCTGGGTCACCGAGGTGGCGACCTCGTCCTCGACCCGGTCCAGCTCCAGCTGGCCGGCCTCGACCGCGCACAGCAGCTCCCAGGCGTGACCGCCCAGAGCCTCGAGCCGGGCCGAGCTGCTGCGCCCGGCGTGCTCGACCTGGGCGCGCGTCGCCTCGGCCGCCTCCGCGAAGCGGCCCTGCGTGTGCAGGGCACGCTGCAGGGTGACGAGAGCGGCCCGGTCCGACGGCTTGCTGCGCAGCCGCTCGCGGGCCTGCGTCTCCGCCTTCGCGGTGTCGCCGGAGTGCAGCACGCGGTTGGCCGCCACGGCCGACCGGCGCGGGATCTTGTTGCCCAGCCAGACCAGCGGGTCATACTTGGTGTCGACCACGCGCTCCTTCATCGGGATGATGGCGTTGTCGGTGATCTTGATGTGCTCGGGGCACACCTCGGTGCAGCACTTGGTGATGTTGCACATGCCGAGGCCGTGGACGTCCTGCGCCTGGCGCTTCCGGTCCTTGGCGTCCAATGGGTGCATGTCGAGCTCGGCCAGCCGGATGAAGAAGCGAGGGCCGGCGAAGGACGGCTTGTTGTCCTCGTGGTCACGGACGACGTGGCAGGTGTCCTGGCAGAGGAAGCACTCGATGCACTTGCGGAACTCCTGGCTGCGCTCCACGTCGAGCTGGTCCATCCGGTACTCGCCGGGAGCGAGGTCGGCCGGCGGCGCGAACGCCGGCACCTGACGGGCCTTCTCGTAGTTGTAGGAGACGTCCGTGACGAGGTCCTTGACGACCGGGAAGGCGCGCAGCGGCGTGACCGTGACGACCTGGTCCTCGGTGAAGGTGCTCATGCGCGTCATGCACATCAGCCGGGGCCGGCCGTTGACCTCGGCGCTGCAGGATCCGCACTTGCCGGCCTTGCAGTTCCACCGGACCGCTAGGTCCGGTGCCTGCGTCGCCTGCAGGCGGTGGATGATGTCGAGGACGACCTCACCCTCGTTGACCTCGACCGTGAAGTCCTCGAGGTCCCCGTCGCTGTCGTCGCCCCGCCAGACCTTGAACCGCGCGTTGTAGCCCATCAGGCCTTCTTCTCCTCGAACTTCTCCTCGGGGAGGATCGCCAGCTCCTCGTCGGTCATGTACTTGCTGAGCTCCTCGCGGTCGAAGAGCGAGAGCAGCTCGGGCGGCATCACCGGCAGCGGCTGCTGGGTCACCTCGACCCCCTCGCCGGCCGGCCGGCACACCAGGTTGACCTTGCGCCACTCGTCGCTCATGGCAGGGAAGTCGTCGCGGGTGTGGCCGCCACGCGACTCCTCGCGGATCAGCGCGGACCGGGCGACGCATTCCGACACGATCAGCATGTTGGGCAGGTCCAGCGCCAGGTGCCAGCCCGGGTTGAAGATCTTGTCGCCGCGCACCGTGATCTTCTTGGCCCGCTCCTTGAGGTCGTCGAGCTTCTTCAGCGCCATCTGGACCTCGTCGGCGGTGCGGATGATGCCGACCAGGTCGTTCATCGTCTGCTGCAGTTCGGCGTGGATGGCGTAGGGGTTCTCGCCGCCCTTGCCCGAGAAGGGAGCCTCCGCCTCGGCCCGGACCGTCTCGACGTCCTCGTCGGTGACCGCCGGCCGGGCGCGCCCGAGACCGTCGACGTACTGGGCCGCGCCGAGGCCCGCCCTGCGGCCGAACACCAGCAGGTCGGACAGCGAGTTGCCCCCAAGGCGGTTGGAGCCATGCATGCCGCCCGACACCTCGCCCGCGGCGAACAGGCCGGGCACCGTCGCAGCGGCCGTGTCGGGGTCGACCTCGACCCCGCCCATCACGTAGTGGCAGGTCGGTCCGACCTCCATCGGCTGCGCGGTGATGTCGACGTCGGCCAGCTCCTTGAACTGGTGGTACATCGACGGCAGCTTCTTGCGGATCTGGTCGGCGGGCAGCCGGGATGCGATGTCCAGGAAGACCCCGCCGGCGGGGGAGCCGCGGCCGGCCTTGACCTCCGAGTTGATGGCCCGGGCGACCTCGTCGCGCGGGAGCAGCTCCGGCGGGCGCCGGTTGTTGTCGGCGTCGGTGTACCAGCGGTCGGCCTCCTCCTCCGTCTCCGCGTACTGCTTGCGGAAGACGGCGGGGACGTAGTCGAACATGAAGCGCTTGCCGTCAGCGTTCTTCAGGACACCGCCGTCGCCGCGCACCGACTCGGTGACCAGGATCCCCTTGACGCTCGGCGGCCAGACCATGCCGGTGGGGTGGAACTGGACGAACTCCATGTTGAGCAGCGTCGCGCCCGCCTTCATCGCGAGGGCATGACCGTCACCGGTGTACTCCCAGGAGTTCGACGTCACCTTGAACGACTTGCCGATCCCGCCGGTGGCGAGCACGACCGCCGGCGCCTCGAAGACGACCAGGGTGCCGTCCTCGCGGGTGTAGCCGACCGCGCCGGAGATGCGGTCGCCGTCCTTCATCAGGGCGGTGATCGTGGTCTCGGCGAAGACCTTGATCATCGCCTCGGCGTCGCGGTGGTCGCGCAGGTCGTCCTGCTGCAGCGAGACGACCTTCTGCTGCAGGGTGCGGATCATCTCGAGGCCGGTGCGGTCACCGACGTGGGCCAGTCGGGGGTACTCGTGACCGCCGAAGTTGCGCTGGCTGATCCTGCCGTCCTTGGTGCGGTCGAAGAGCGCGCCGTAGGTCTCGAGCTCCCAGACCCGGTCCGGTGCCTCCTTGGCGTGCAGCTCCGCCATCCGCCAGTTGTTGAGGAACTTCCCGCCGCGCATGGTGTCGCGGAAGTGGACCTGCCAGTTGTCCTTCGGGTTCACGTTGGCCATGGCGGCGGCCGCGCCGCCCTCGGCCATGACCGTGTGCGCCTTGCCGAACAGCGACTTGCAGACGATGGCGGTGCGCTTGCCCTGCATCCGCGACTCGATGGCGGCCCGCAACCCGGCGCCACCGGCCCCGATCACCACGACGTCGTAGCGGTGTCGGTCGACACCGCCGCCGGATCGCTCGCGATCGGTCGGGGACCCCTGCATCTCGGTCATCGGTCGCGTCATCCTCGGTCTAGGTTCCGTGCGGGCTTCGTCGGGTGCATCAGTTGTAGATGCGCAGGTCCTCGATGGCGCCGCTGGCGACCAGCAGCACGTAGAAGTCCGCCGCCAGGACGGAGAACAGCGAGTACCAGGCGAACTGCTGGTGCCGGGCGTTGAGCTTGGACACCTGGGTCCAGATCCAGTAGCGGACCGGGTGTCGGGAGAAGTGGTTGAGGCGCCCGCCGGTGATGCTCCGGCAGGAGTGGCAGCCGAGTGTGTAGGCCCAGATCAGCACCACGTTGACCCACAGGATGACCGTGCCGAGGCCGATGCCGAAGCCGCCGTCCTCGCCGTGGAAGGCGATGAAGGCGTCGTACGTCAGAAGGGCGGCGACCAGCAGGGCGAAGTAGAAGAAGTAGCGGTGGACGTTCTGGAAGATCAGCGGGAAGCGCGTCTCGCCGGAGTAGGCCTTGTGCGGCTCGGCGACCGCGCAGGCGGGTGGCGAGAACCAGAACGCCCGGTAGTAGGTCTTGCGGTAGTAGTAGCAGGTGGCCCGGAAGCCGCCCGGGAACACCAGGATGAACATCGCCGGCGACATCCACGAGGGGAGGCTGGGCAGCGGCGTCCCGAGGAAGTGGCTGGACCCCTCGACGCAGCTGTTGGACAGGCAGGGCGAGTAGAACGGTGCCAGGTAGTGGAACTCCTCGACCCAGTAGTTCTGGTCGTAGAAGATCCGGAAGGTGCCGTAGACCAGGAAGAAGGTCAGGCCGGCTGCGTTGAGCAGGGGCCACACCCACCACCGGTCGGTCCGGAGGGTACGGGCCGAGATCTTCGCCCGCCCCGGGCTCGTCGTACCAGTGCTCATCGCCGTCCCACGGTTCGCCTCTGAGTTCGTCGTTGCTTCCCGCTCGGCGTCTCGACCGGGAGCAGGTCGCCGGGCGCCGCGCCGGTCAGTTTGTCATCTCACGCCCGGCCGGTGGACGCCCCCTCCCGCCGGACCCACGGAACGGGTGCGGCTCGGCGCGGAATGGTGTCCAGTACCAGGTCCTCCGTAGACTGGGCCGGCCCTTCCGAGATCCACTGTGCGCTGCTGCACCCGACACTCCGCACGAGTGGTGCGTCTACGCCCAGTGGAGTCCCCGCATGCCTGCTCAGACCCGCTCCGACCTGCGCAACGTCGCGATCGTCGCCCACGTGGACCACGGCAAGACCACGCTGGTCGACGCGATGCTCTGGCAGAGCGGCGCCTTCTCCCAGCACCAGGCCGACACCGGCGACGTCAACGAGCGCGTCATGGACTCGATGGACCTGGAGAGGGAGAAGGGCATCACGATCCTGGCCAAGAACACCGCGGTCCGGCACCGGATCGACGACCGCGAGGTCGTCATCAACATCATCGACACCCCGGGCCACGCCGACTTCGGTGGCGAGGTCGAGCGCGGACTGTCCATGGTCGACGGGGTCGTGCTGCTGGTCGACGCGAGCGAGGGGCCGCTGCCGCAGACCCGCTTCGTGCTCCGCAAGGCCCTGCAGGCCAGACTGCCGGTGGTCCTGGTCGTCAACAAGGTCGACCGTCCCGACGCCCGGATCGCCGAGGTGGTGGACGAGACCTACGAGCTCTTCCTCGACCTTGATGCGACCGAGGAGCAGATCGAGTTTCCCATCCTCTACTGCTCGGCCAAGGCCGGCCGGGCGTCGCTGGAGCGACCGGCCGACGGTGCGATGCCCGACAGCAAGGACCTCGAGCCGATGTTCGAGACGATCCTGTCGGCCGTGCCCGCCCCGACGTACGACGACAAGGCGCCGCTGCAGGCGCACGTGACCAACCTCGACGCGTCCCCGTACCTCGGCCGCCTCGCGCTGTGCCGGGTGCACCAGGGGGAGATCCGCAAGGGCCAGAACGTCGCCTGGTGCCGGGCCGACGGCAGCGTCGAGCGGGTGAAGATCACCGAGCTGCTGATGACCGAGGCGCTCGAGCGGGTGCCTGCGGAGGAGGCCGGGCCGGGCGACATCATCGCCATCGCCGGCATCCCGGAGATCACCATCGGCGAGACGCTCGCCGACGCGGACGACCCGCGGCCGCTGCCGGTCATCACGATCGACGAGCCCAACATCTCGATGACGATCGGCATCAACACCTCGCCGCTCGCGGGGGAGAGCGGCAAGAAGCTCACCGCCCGGCTGGTCAAGGGCCGCCTGGACGCCGAGCTGGTCGGGAACGTCTCGATCCGGGTCCTGCCCACCGAGCGGCCGGACACCTGGGAGGTCCAGGGCCGCGGCGAGCTGCAGCTCGCGATCCTCGTCGAGATCATGCGCCGCGAGGGCTTCGAGCTGACGGTCGGCAAGCCGCAGGTCGTCACCAGGCTGGTCGGCGGCAAGGTGCACGAGCCGATGGAGCGGCTGACCATCGACGCGCCCAGCGACTACCAGGGCGTGCTGATCCAGCTGCTGGCGCTGCGCAAGGGCCGGCTCGAGCAGATGGTCGACCACGGCACCGGCTGGATCCGGATGGAGTACATCGTGCCCGCTCGGGGCCTGATCGGCTTCCGCACCGAGTTCCTCACCGAGACGCGGGGCACCGGGCTGCTGCACCACGTCCACGAGCGCTTCGAGCCGTGGCACGGCGAGCTGCGGACCCGCCCGACCGGGTCGCTGGTCGCCGACCGCCGTGGCGCAACGACCGGCTTCGCACTGGCCAACCTGCAGGAGCGCGGCACGATGTTCGTCGGGCCGGGCACCCAGGTCTTCGAGGGCATGATCGTGGGTGAGAACTCTCGGTCGGACGACATGGACGTCAACCCGACCAAGGAGAAGAAGCTCACCAACATGCGCCAGTCCTCCGGGGACGTGCTGGTGCCCCTCATCCCGCACCGGGTGCTGTCGCTCGAGCAGGCGCTCGAGTTCTGCCGCGAGGACGAGTGCGTCGAGGTGACCCCGGCCGCGGTCCGGCTGCGCAAGGTGGAGCTGGACGCCGCGACCCGGGGTCGCGCGGCCGCCCGGCGCAAGCGGGACCGAGCGTCACCGCAGGTCGGCGTGTCGTGACCGGCCGGCCCCCGGGCACGCGCGCC
>DATHAP010000151.1 GCA_035489715.1 Actinomycetes bacterium | reverse complement strand
AGGTGTCGCTCACCGCGACCGAGCCGTCGGGCAGCAGAGTGACACCCAGCGGGTGCTGGAGCAGCGCGGTCTCCCCGGGCCCGTCCACGTGACCGAAGTCGAAGAGCCCCTGGCCGACCGCGGTGCTCACCGCCCCTTGCTCGACCGCGCGCAGGGACGAGGTCTCCGAGTCGGCGAGCCAGATACGTTCGCCGTCGACGGCGAGCCCCGAGGTCTGGGCGAACCACGCGTCCGCGAGCGGCCCGTCGAGCAGGCCCTCGTTCGAGGTGCCGGCCCAGACGGTCATCGCGCGGGTCACCGGGTCGAACGCCCAGAGCTGGTGGACGCCTGCCATGGCGACCACGACCTGGTGGACGACGGGGGACCACACGACGTCCCACGGCGACGACAGCGGGGTGCGCGAGTCGCCCGCGGCCGGCTGCGGGTCGCCCTGCATCAACTGCGCCCCGGTGCCGGCGACCGTGGTCACCGCGCCGTCGGCGAGCCGGACGCCGCGCAGCAGGTGGTTGGCGGTGTCCGCGACGACGACGTCGTAGCCGGTCCCTGCCGCCACCTCGGGCGGGAGCAGGCAGAGGCCCTGCGGCTCGGCGAAGGTTGCGGTCGTCGGGTCGCCGTCGGTCCGGCCCCGGGTCCCGGTCCCGATGCGGCGCAGCACGGTCTCGGCGTCCTCGGCCAGCTCGACCAGGGAGTGGTGGCCGCTGTCGGAGACGAGCAGGGTGCCGCCGGGCAGCCGGACCGCCTTGCCGGGGAACCGCAGGTCGGTGTCGGGAGGGGCGGGCGGGACGTAGGGGCCGTCGCCCCGGTGCAGGGTGCCCTTCGCCTCGTGCTCGGCCACCAGGCCGGCCACCAGCCGGTCCAGCGCGTGGGCGTGCCCCTCGCCGGAGACCTGGGCGACGACGTACCCCTCGGGATCCACGACGACCAGCGTCGGCCAGGCCCGGGCGGTGTAGGCCGCCCAGGTGACCAGGTCGGGGTCGTCGAGCACCGGGTGGTGCACCTCGTAGCGCTCGACGGCCGCGGCGAGCGCGGCGGGGTCGGCCTCGTGCTCGAACTTGGGCGAGTGCACGCCAACGGTGACCAGGACGTCGGCATAGCGCTCCTCGAGCGGGCGCAGCTCGTCCAGGACGTGCAGGCAGTTGATGCAGCAGAACGTCCAGAAGTCGAGCAGGACGACCTTGCCGCGCAGGTCGGCCAGGGACAGCGCCCGGCCGCCGGTGTTGAGCCAGCCCCGGCCGCGCAGCTCTGGCGCCCGGACGCGGGCGGTGGCGGTCACCGGGCCAGCCTAAATCAGGGCTTGACCGGTACAGAACGCCGGGTTACTGTAGCGGTACAGAACTTGAGCGGTACAGATGCCGCTCACCAGGCCAGGAAGGACCTGCCATGAACACCACCGCCCTCGGCTCCGTCCTCGTCGGCCGGCAGGCCGCGCTGCACGAGCTGCACAGCGCCCGGCCGGACGCCCCGGTCGTCCCGCACACCGCCACCACCCGGCCGCGGCTGCGCCGCACGCGTAGCGTGACCGCCGCCGCCCTGCACCGTGCCGCACACCGGGTGGCGCCGGCCTGACCGGGGCGGCGAAGTGACGGAGCGACGAGAGAGGGCGGGCGATGGGCCGGGTGACCCTGCAGACGGTGGCCGACAAGGTCGGCGTGAGCCGGATGACGGTGTCCAACGCGTTCTCGCGGCCGGACCAGCTCTCCGACACCCTGCGGACGAAGATCCTCGCCGCGGCCGACGAGCTCGGCTACGTCGGGCCGGACCCCTCGGCGCGGGCCCTCGCCAAGGGGGCCACCGGGTCGGTGGGAGTCCTGATGACGGACTCGCTGAGCTACGCCTTCACCGACGAGGTGTCCACCGGGTTCCTCAGCGCCATCACCGACGAGATCGGCCCGACCGGGAGGGCGCTCACGCTGCTGACGTCGAGCTCGCAGGGCGACGTGGTGCCGGCCCGCGACGTCCCGATGGACGGCGCGCTCGTCTACTCCTGCGACGGCTTCTCACCGGCCGTGGAGTGGCTGGTCCGCCGCGACCTGCCGCTGGTCTTCGTCGACCAGGACCCTCCCGAGAACCGGCCGACGGTCAACGTGGACGACCGGGGTGGTGCGCGCGCCGCGGCGCAGCATCTGCTCGACCTGGGGCACCGCCGGATCGGCATCCTCACCGGGGAGAAGGCCGGCCCGCACGGCGAGGTCGAGGGTGAGCTGGTCAGCGGGCACTACGTCTCCCAGCAGCGCCTGCTCGGGTGGACCGACGCCTTGCGGGCCGCCGGCGTCGAGCCCGTCATCGTCCGCGAGCCGATGACCCCGGAGGACGCGGCCTACGCGGGGGCCAGGCTCCTGCTCGAGCGGGACGGCCGGCCGACCGGCGTCCTGTGCCACTCCGACGTCATGGCGCACTGGGTGGTGCGGGCAGCGGAGGACCTCGGGCTGACCATCCCGGACGACGTGTCGGTCGTCGGCTTCGACGACAACCCGCTGGCCCGCCGGATCCGGCCGGAGCTGACGACCGTGTGGCAGCCCATCGCCGCGAAGGGTCAGGTGGCCGCCGCCGCACTGACCGCCGCGATCGACGCCGCCCAGGCAGGTCGGGTGCAGCCGGCCGAGCACGTCGTCCTCCCCACCGAGCTGGTGGTGCGAGGCAGCACCGGCCCGGCGCCGCAGGGCTGACCGGCACCGTGGCGGTGTGGCTCAGCGCGGTCCATGCACTCAACGCGCGCCGGTCGCCACCAGGTCCTCCAGGACCGCGCGGAACTCCGAGTAGCGCTCGACGCCCACCCGCCGCGCCCAGGCCCGCTCGACCCGTCGAATCCGCGCCGTCACGGCCCTCGACGTCCGGTCGCCCAGCGGCGTGCGTACGACGAGCCGGACCCGTCGGTCGGCCGGGTCGGTCCGAGTCGTCAGGTGCCCGGTCCCCTCGAGGTGGGTGACGAACTGGCCGGCCGCCTGCTTGGTCATCCGCAGCGTGGCCGCCAGGTCAGTGACGCTGATCCCGTCGGGTGGCACCTGCGCGAGAAGCCGGAAGTGCGACTGCCGCAGCCCGCCCCAGTCCTCCCCGTCGAAGGCCAGCCGGATCTCCTCCATCAGCCGGCCGACCAGCACGGCCGCGTGGCGGTCGACCCACTCCGGCAGCGGAGCCAGACTTGCGCCGGCCTTGACGGAAGTCATAAACCAACCTTACCTTCTCGATACGAGAAAGTCACTTTACCAGTGGGGGTCGGCGTGAAGGACGTGCTGGGAGCGGCAGCGGTCGAGGACGAGGTGCTCGCCGGCATGGTCGCGGCGCAGCTCGGGGTCAGCGAGGTGCAGCTGGCTTCTGTCGCAGCCGAGGTGGCGCCGTACGACCTGGACGCCCTGACGACAGCCGGCCGCTACTGGGTGCACGGCACCGCGACGACTCCGGACGGCACCCCGCTGCCGTACCGCTTCTTCGTCAAGGTGGTGCAGTCGTGGGAGCGGTCGCCGGTCTTCCAGATGGTGCCCGAGGCGATGCGGGCCGAGGCGCTCGCGATGATCCCGTGGGACAGGGAGCCCGCCGTCTACCGCTCCGTCCTCGGTGACCGGCTGCCGGAGGGCCTGACGATGCCCGCTGCTCGCCGGGTCGCCGACGTGGACGACATGTCGGCGGCGGTCTGGCTGGACGCGGTCGACGTGCAGCTGGTGCGCTGGGACGAGCCGAGGTTCGCGCGGGCCGCCCACCTGCTCGGTCGGCTGGCGGCCAGCCAGCGGGTCGCGCCGCTCGGGGCGATCGGCGAGACGCCGCAGCTGCATCGGCGCTACGCGGCGGGCCGGGTCGCCGGCCAGGTGCTGCCTGCCCTGCACGACGACGACTTCTGGCGCCACCCCGTGCTGGCCGCCGGGTTCGACCCGGCGGTGCGGGACGGGTTGCGCGACGCGGCCGCGCGGCTGCCGGGGCTCCTCGCCGAGCTGGACACCGCGCCGCTGGGCACCAGCCACGGCGACGCCTGCCCGCGCAACCTGCTGGTCCGGCAGGGCTGCCTGGACGGGTCGTTCGTCCTGATCGACTTCGGGTTCTGGGGTCGTGCGCCGCTCGGCTTCGACCTCAGCCAGCTGCTGCTCGGCGAGGTGCAGACCGGGGAGCGGTCGGCGGCGGAGCTGGCGGGCCTCGAGGCCGTGGTCGTCCCGGCGTACGTCGCCGGGCTGGCCGCCGAGGGCGCCGACGTGGATCTCGCCGTGGTGCAGCGGACGCATGTGCTGCTGGCCCTGATCTTCAACGGGCTGTCGGCCATGCCGTTCGAGCTGCTGGGCGGACCGCCCGACGACGAGGCGGTGCGGGTCACCCGGGAGCGGTGCGAGATGGCGAGCTTCCTGCTCGACCTCGAGGCGACGACGAAGCCGCTGGTCTGACGCGGTGCCTCGTGACGTGACGTCGGACTGCCGGCCAGAGCTCGGTATCGGGCCTTTGCGCGATGAGTCAATGCCCGGCGGTCTCGCTCGTAAGATCGTCGCCCGGCCCCACAATGGCTCGACCTTCGGCACGCAGACGAGAGACATCAAGCGCGGCGCGCCGGCCGGCCACGGCGGCCGCCGAGGCACTGTGGGGCCTGGGGACGATCTTCGGCTCAGCGTCGACGAATCGGTCCGAACGTCCGCACGGCTGCCGTTTCCGCTCAGGCACCTTTCCGCGGAAACGCCCACCCGACCAGAGGTGCCCTGCAGGGTGAGCTGATCCGAAACTCTGCGCGCCGCGCTCTGGCCTGGCGGCGGGCGCAGTCCGCCACCTGTCGTCATGATCGTGAGCAGCGACCAAGCGTGCGTAGTGAGCGTCCTCTGCTCACGATCATGGACCCGCCGAGGTGCCGCTGCTGAACGGACTGAACCGGCACTAACCGAGCAGCCGCGCACCATGCCGTCTTGTGCTCCGAGCCCTTTTCTGCCCGCTGTACGGAGGCAGGCTTCGGTGGTCAGTGAGAATCGCATGGCCGTGTCCCGCGGGAGGTCCGACGTGTGGAAGCCTCGCCTTACGCTGCTAGCCCTGGCCTTGAGTCTGGTGGCCTGCGGTCCGAGTGATCAGGGGCCCGGCAACGCGGCGGGCGGCACACCCGCCAGTTCCCCTTCGGCATCCTCAGCCAGCGCGAGTGCCGCCGCGTCCTTGGTCGGGCAGTGGCGGCGGGTGCAGCGATGCTCCGAGTTGGAACGCGTACTTGCCAAGGCTGGCCTGCGCGCCGCGCTACCGGAATTCGTCGCCGGGGACGCCTGGATTCCTGACGTGACGTCGGTTGACCAGATCCGGGACCCCGCCCATCCCTGCAAAGGTTCCGTCGCACGCAAGCACTCGCACTTCTTCACCGAGGCTGGTCAATTCGGTTCCCTCGACGCCCAGGGCCAACAGGTCCATGAAGACCCCTACCGGCTTGTCGGTGACGACACCGTCGTCATCGGCGGGGTGACGTTCCACTATCGGATCACCGGCGGGGACACCCTTGGGCTGACACCCGTGCTCCCGAAGTGCGCGCCAAAGTGTTCCAAGGCCGGGTGGAGTGTCGCAGTTGCGTATCCCGGCTATACCTGGCACCGGGTTTCCTGAGCCTGTCCAGTCAGGAAGCCGCCGTTGAAGCCGCGCACAGGGGCCGCTCCCGAACGAACTGATCCGGCACTGCTCGACGCTGGTGTGACGAACTGAGCCCCTACCAGGGGCAGCGCTGAGGAAAGATCAACCCGGTCGTCAGCCAGGTCGGCTGACGGCGGCCCGGCGCCATTGCCGCCCCACCCGACGTGCACGGAGTGTCATCACTTCAGATCGCTGCGCATACGGCCCGAAGTGACTATGCAAAAGGGTGCGGGCCGGGCCTAGCGTCATAAGAGCGCATGGACCAGGCGTTCCGGATCCTGGCGACCGCGAACTGGCGGGAACACTGTCAGGCAGTCAGGTGGCGTGCGGCAGCGGCTCCCGGCACTTGACGGACCGGAGGTCGACGCGATGAGGAAAGTATTGGGAGTTCGCACGGCGCTACTCGTGACGGCTCTTGCAGTCGCAGCAAGCGGCGTAGGCGCCAGCGGTGCGGCGGCCACCCCGGGGCCCACACCCCCTTACGGCCTTACCGGCGCGTGCAACATGACCAACCCCAACGCCGCGTTCGGGATGTTCGATGTGGCCGGCTCAGTAGCCAACCCTCACGGGTTCGAGGAGGGCATGATCACCGCCATCCTCAACACCAACGGCGGCACCGTCCCCCAGATCTGCGGAGGCTAGCCCGGCCCTTTCTGGCATGACGTCACCTCCGGGCGTTGCGATCACGGGTGAGGTCCTCGGTGGTCACCTGATGCGCCAGGGCCGGCCGGCCATCCACCTTTTCTAGTCATGGTCGAGCGTGACGCCGCGGATGACAGTGGGAGCCATTCCGCTCGCGGACAGAGGTCAGGAGGTTCCATGCGCAGAACCCTGCTGCTTGCCGTGACCGTCATGGTCGCTGCGGCACTGTCCTCGACCGGCGCATCGGCCGATGCCACGTACCACTCGGCCCACATCCTGCTGCTGCCCGACGCCGGCACGCCGGGCGGGACCGGCTTCGTCGAGAATGCCCACGCGAACGGGCCCAACGTCTATGCCCACGAGCAGTACCAGCTCCGGAGCGCGGCGCCCGGCAACTCCTTCCAGGTGGCGCTGCACGTTTTTGTGGATGACCCTGCCTGCGGCGGCGCCGCGATCGACCTACCAACAGCGGTGCTGCGGACGAACGCCGCCGGCAACGCGGCCGGATCCGCGGTGTTCACCCCCGCTGATGCTGCCGGTCTGCCGAAGGGGGTGCCGCACGGCATCGTCTGGACGATGACCGCCGAATCGGGGGTGGGCTACACCTCCGGTTGCGAGCCGGTGGTGCTCGACTGAGCCCTGCTCGCGAACACGAGCGGCCGACCCGGGCACGGGCTCCTTGCCGGGAAGGGTCCACTAGCTAGGTACGTGCCGTTTCCGCTCGGAGGCGTTCCCGCGGAAAGGCCGCGGCCTGGCCGGCGCTGCTGGTCGGTCCTCTCAGTCGACCGGTGCACGCTGTGTTCCCGCGTGCGACGCAGTCAGAGGCGGCGGTCCGCCAGCACGGGGAACTGCTCGCGCGTCGCACGAACCAGCTCGAGGTCCAGGTCGACGACGAGCACCACCTCGTCCTCGTCGGCCTCGGCCAGCACGGCTCCCCACGGCTCCACCACGATCGACCGCCCCCCCATGGGGACCCCCGCGTGGGTGCCCGCGGTGTTGCAGGCGACGACGTACGTCTGGTTCTCGACCGCGCGGGCCTGCGCCAGCAGCCGCCAGTGCGCGACCCGCTTCGCCGGCCAGGCGGCGACCAGCAGCACCACCTCTGCCCCGGCGTCGAGCAGCAGCCGGAACTGCTCCGGGAAGCGCAGGTCGTAGCAGGTCGCCAGACCGAGACGTCCGTGGACGACCAGGCCGTCGCCGGCGCTCATCAGCTTCGGCTCGCCCTCCCCGAAGCCGAAGAGGTGCACCTTGCGGTACGTCGCCAGCGTTGCTCCGTCCGGCCCGAGCAGGACCGACGTGTTGAAGAGACGACCCGCCTCGTCGCGCTCGACGAGCGACCCCATGTGCACGGTCGCTCCGACGTCTCGCGCCGCCGCGCGCATCGCTTCGACGACGGGACCGTCGAGGGACTCGGCCTCGTCCTCCCAGCGGTCGTAGGAGAAGCCACCCTGCGGCCACAGCTCGGGAAGCACGACGAGGTCGGCACCCCGCTGCGCGCGGACGAGGTCCGCGACCCGACGGGTGCGGTCGGCAGGCGACTCGTCGTCGCCGTATCCGAGCTGGATGACGTGGACCCGCACTGCGCCAGCCTCGCACGCCGCGACCCGTGCCGACGAGACCGCTCCGGGCTCAGTCGTGCTGCAGCCGCGCGGCGACGTCGTCGAGGGACAGCCCGCAGCAGTCCGCGGGCAGCGCCACCCGGTAGAGCTCGGAGCCCTGCCCGCCGGAGACGATGTCGGTCACCAGCTCGCTCAGCCCGGGGTAGAGCGACGACCGGGCGAGCAGCCGGCTGGTGATGCGTGACGTGCCGAGGATCTCGTCGGCGTTCGCGCGGCGAAGTGGTCGACGTGCTTGGGGTTGTTGACCTCGACGACGGTGCGGACGTCCGGTGCGATCGACTCGATCGCCATGACGCGAGGATCGAGCGCATGTCGGCCTGGTTGCTCGCGTCGGCCGGGCAGACGACGGCGGCCATCGCCTCCTCGATGCCGGCGCGGGCTCCGGTGATGGAGGCGACCTGGCCTTCGGCTTCCCCAGCAGGGTGACCGCGGTCGCGGCGAGGAGGACGAACCCGACCGGCCCGGCGAGCAGCCGGAGGAAGAACCTGCGGTCGACGTCGCCGGTCAGGCGGCGCAGGTGGAACCCGAACCGGCGCAGCAGCGGTGACGAGAACACCGCGGCCATCCGCCGCGAGAACCGTCCGCGCATGCGGCCCTCCCCGGCCCGCCGGACCCAGCCACCCCCCGACGGCGGATCATCCCACCGGCGCGTCGGTCCCCGCGGTCAGCTCGGCCGATCGTCTCGGGGGAGGCGGAGCCGTGCGGTGCCGCCGGCCAGGTCCACCGTGCTGTGCGGCGGGGCACCGTCGTCCTCGTCGTCGCGCACCAGCTCGACCGTCCGGCGCTGGTCCAGCTCGGCCTGCTTGCCCGGCGAGAGCGCGGCGTGGAGGAGGTCGAACCCGGTCGAGGACACCTGGTGGTCGCGGCGCCAGGGCACGAGCCCGCGACCGCGGAGCCGCAGCAGCGTCAGGTCCACGGCCGCCAGCGCGAGGAGGAGCAGGACCAGACCCGGCAGGGTCATGGCGAGGACGAGGCCCACACCCGCCACGGTAGCCGCCGGAGAGGTGCCCGACCGCCTCCCGGGTCGAGCACCGCGACTGCGGCGGAACCCACGGCCAGCGCGAGCACGGCGGTCCACCGAAGGTGCGAGGCGGTCCAGCCGGGACCGGGCTCGGTCACCAGCGCAGCCCAGGTGGGCAGCCGGGGCAGGAGCAGGCCCAGGGCCAGCACCAGCGGTGCGGTCAGCGCGCCGGGATCGTCCACCTCACGCCATCGCACGAGCACCAGAGCGACGGCGACCGCCGCCGCGGTCGTCGCGCCAGCCTCGAGCGTCAAGGCCGCGACCGGCACGGGCCGCGACGTGCGGACCGCGATCCAGGCGCACGCACTCGCCCAGACTGCGGCAGCCGGGACGACCGCGAGCCCGAGCACCGCCAGGGTCCGGGCCGCGAGGCCGGTCGGTGCCGCGACGACGGTGCGCCGGGACCGGTCGTCGAGGGCGAAGGGGACGGCCGCAGCCAGCGCCAGCGCGACGGCCCGCAGGAGCCACGGGGAACCCGAGCCTCTGACCACCGACTCGTCGCGCCACCACAGGAGCAGCACGACACCCGCGGCGACAAGCGGCACCGGCTGCCACCGCACGGCCCGCACGAGGGACGGGCCGGCAGCCGCCAGCTGCCGGCACCGCAGGGCAGCCGCCGTCCGGCGCCGCCTCACAGCTGCAGGGCACCGGCGACCAGCACGAGGGTGCCGCACGCCGCGCCGCCGAGCACCGGGATCCATACCCGGCGGACGTCCCGCAGGACGGCGCCGAAGGCCGCGAGTCCGACGAAGGCCGCCAGGTAGACCAGGTGCCAGGCGCCGGAGCCCGGGTGCATCCCCGGTATCGCGTCGTTGCCGGTCCACTGTGCGAAGTCGACGTAGAGGCCGAGGAACACCTCGTGGTTGCTCGCCCAGATGTTCCCGGCCGTCATCGCCGCCATCACCAGGAGCGGGGCGCCGGGCCACGGGAGCAGCCGGGCGACGGCCACGCCCAGCACCACCGCGCCGGTGAGGGCGACCGGGACGCTGAGCACGTGGGTCCAACGGAGCTCGAGGACCGGCTGGTCGTAGGCGATGGCGACGAGGAGCAGCTGGATCGCCAGGGCGACCGCGCCGACTGCGGCCCCGGCCACCAGCAGCGCGCCGGTCCGGCGGACGGCCGGCATCGGCAGGGCAGGTGTCCACTCGTCCACGGACGTGCGCCGCTCCGAGGTGGCCACCAGGTTGGCCGCGAAGACCGCGGCCGGCCCCATGATGAAGATGACCATCCCCGTGACCAGCGAGTACTGCTCGTAGGGCGTGTCCGGGTTGCCCAAGCCGACCCCGAGCACGAGCCACACCAGGCTCACCAGCAGCGCGGGGTGGCGCAAGATCCGCCGGGTCTGCACCCGGGCCAGCTCGAGCACGGTCGTCGGCCCGGCCGGCAGCCGCGGGACGCGGACCCGGGTGGCCTCCGTACCGATCAGGTCCTGGGCCGCGCTCATGCCGCCACCTGCCCGGTGCTGTTCCTGGCGCGGTCGCCGACGAGCAGCAGGTAGGCGTCCTCGAGCGTGGGCCGCAAGGCCCGCGCGCCCGCCGGCACCTGGTCACCGATGTTGCGTACGTCGCCGTCCGGGGTCCGCCAGGCAAGCCTCGCCTCGGGCGACCGCGCGTCGGACAGCCACACCCGGCCGTCGGCGCTCGCCGTCAGTGCCGACGGGGTGCCGTCGAACACGGCGCGCCCGCCGTCGAGGACCACGACGTGCGGGCACATGGCCGCGACGTCCTCCGTCTGGTGGGTGGACAGGACCACGGTGCGGTCCTCCCCGATGCGGGAGAGCAGGTCGCGGAACCGCAGCCGCTGCTCCGGGTCGAGGCCGGCGGTCGGCTCGTCGAGGACGACCAGGTCCGGGTCCCCGAGAAGGGCCTGCGCGACGCCGACCCGGCGGCGCATGCCGCCCGACAGCGCGCGGATCCGGCGGTCGGCGACGTCGGTCAGGCCGGCCAGCTCGACAACCCGGCGGACCTCGGCACGACGCTCGGCGCGGCCTGCCATCTCCTTGAGGATGGCCACGTAGTCCACGAACTCGGTGACCGTGAAGCCGCGGTGGAAGCCAGGTTCCTGCGGCAGGTAGCCCAGCCGGCGGCGGATCTCCAGCCGGTCCTGCGCGTCGCGCGGGTCGCGCCCGAGGAGCCGGACCCGACCGGAGCCCGGCGCGGTCACGGTGGCGAGGATGCGCAGCAGCGTCGTCTTGCCCGCGCCGTTGGGACCGAGCAGGCCGGTGACGCCGGGCCCGGCAGCGAACGTGGCACCGGCGAGTGCCTGTGTGCGGCCGAACGACTTGGCCACCTCGGTGACCTGGACGGTGGTCATGCGGATCTCCTGGTGTCGAAGGCGAAGACGTGCCGTTGGGTGACCAGCAGCGCGACACAGCCGAGCGTGACCGCCAGCGCGAACGACTGGCCGAGCGCGCCGAAGGCGGCCAACCGGGTCCCGGTCGCCTGCCAGGCGGCGGCGACCCCGCCGACCCAGGTGCCCATCACCCACGCCGCCGCCCAGACCGGCGTGAGGCGCGAGGACAACAGCAGGGTTGCGGTGGTCAAGGCAGCTGCCGGAAGCAGCCAGGCAGCCGCGGCCCAGCCCTCGTCCACCAGCAGCAGGCCGGCGAGGACGGTCAGCACGAGGGTGACCGCCACGACCGTGAGCGTTCGCAGCAGAAGCAGCCGGAGCATGGAGTACGGCGCAGCGACGGCGATCTCGTGCGCCGGGTCCGCGTCCCGCCCGTAGGCCGCGGCGACGCCGGCGACGGGCAGCATCGGCGCCACGGTGAGGAAGGCGAACAGCGCGCGCGGCGAGGTGTCCGCCGCGGAAGCGGCGAGGAAGGCGGCTGCCGCCACCGAGCCGAGCCAGGAGGCCGAGAGCGAGGGCGTCGCGGCGAGCAGGCGTGCGGTGTCCTCGCCGACGCCGCACCGCACCATTACCCGCTCGAACCACGGCAGCGACAGCCGGTCGACCCGGTCGTCGACCTCGAGCCAGATGCCGTCCAGCCGCTCGGTCGGGATCGCCGGTGCGAGCAGCGCGCGGCAGGTCCCGCACGACGTCAGGTGCGCCTCGGTCGAGGCGGCGACCGCTGAGGTGACCTGTCCGGCGGCGTAGCGCGCCAGCACCTCCCCGTCGACGTGCCAGGTGGTCTCGCTCATGCCAGCGCCTCCCGCATCTGCGCCTTCGCGCGCATCATCCTTGTCTTCACCGTGCCGGCCGGGATGCCGAGCAGCCGCCCGGCCTCCTTGGTGGTGAGCCCGTCGAGCACCGTCGCCTGCACCACGGCGCGCAGCTCCGGCGACAGGCGGTCGAGCGCGCCGGCCAGGTCGCCGTACTCCACACCGACGAGCACCCGTTCCTCCGCCGACGGCTCCACGCCGACCCACGACTGCGGGATCTCCACGGTCGGACGCGGCGCCGACCGCAGCTGGTCGATGAGACGACGGATCCCGATGCCCCACATCCAGGCCGCGACCTCGCCGCGCCCGTCCCAGCGTCGCGCTCCCCTCCACACCGCGACGAAGGTGTCTTGCACCGCCTCGTCGACCAGGTGCCGGTCGTTGCAGCGCCGGGTGAGGCGCAGCACCAGCCAGGGCGCGTGCCGGGCGTACAGCTCCTCGAGCGCGCGCCGGTCGCCCTCGGCCACCGCGCGCACGAGATCGGCGTCGCGCTCCTCGCGGGTCACGGTCATCACTGTGGTCCTGGGGGCGTCGTCGTGGGAGGTCGTCACTCAGAACGGCACGGTCACGCACGCCAGCCGGGCGCCGGCCGCGCCGGTCACATGGTCCGTCGGCAAGGCATGCACCACGACAGACATCGGGCGGTCCCCAGCCGGGATCTCATGGCTCCGCAGAGCCACCGACTTCGCGAAGCCCTGCTCGTCCGTCGTGACGTCCAGCCAGATCTCGCGCTCCTCGAGCGGGTCCGCGCCGGCGTCGGAGAAGTGCCAGTGGCCGCCTGCCCCGGCCGGCGCCTCGGTGCATGCGCCGACGTGGGCGTGCGCGCCGTACGTCCGGAAGGGCTGCAGACCACGCAGCTCCAAGGTCACCGCGGTGGTGCCGTCGCCCGGGTAGAACGCCTCGACGGTGGCCGTCGCGCCTCTGGCCACGCCCTGCTCGTCGTAGGTGAAGGCCGTCGAGGCCGAGCCGACCGGCTGGAACGCCCGGTTGAGGGCGACGTCCGGCGTCTCCGACCGGATGGCGGCAGCGGCGGGGACGGCCCCCAGCACGAGGGCCGCCGAAGCGGCGACGACGAGAGTGCGGCGACGAGTGACGGCCACGATGGGCTCCTTCAGCAGGTGACGAGTCACCCCGCTTGTCGCAGACCGGGCGCCGAGCGGTTCACCCCGGGGCGTGCCACCGGGCCGGCCGCTCGCGGCGGTCGGCCCGGTGGACGGGAAGAGTGCGGGTCAGCGCAGGTCGAACCGGTCCAGGTTCATGACCTTGTCCCAGGCCGCGACGAAGTCGCGGACGAACCGGTCCACCCCGTCCGCCGACGCGTAGACCTCGGCGATCGCCCGCAGCTGCGAGTTGGCGCCGAAGACCAGGTCGACAGCGGTGGCTGTGCGGGCGACCTCGCCCGACGTCCGGTCGCGGCCCTCGTAGACGTGCTCGTCGGTGCCGGCCTTCCACTCCACGTCCAGGTCGAGCAGTCGGACGAAGAAGTCGTTGGTCAACGTCCCGGGCCGGTCGGTGAACACGCCGTGCCTGGTGCCGTCGACGTTGGTGCCCAGCGCGCGCATGCCTCCGACCAGGACGGTCATCTCCGGTGCGGTCAGGGTGAGGAGGTTCGCCCGGTCGAGCAGGAGCGTCTCCGGCGGCAGCTTCTCACCGGTCTGCAGGTAGTTGCGGAAGCCGTCCGCCCGTGGCTCGAGCACCGCGAAGGACTCCGCGTCGGTCTGCTCCGGCGTCGCATCCGTGCGCCCCGGCGAGAACGGCACCGTGACGTCGGCGCCCGCGTCCCTGGCCGCCTTCTCCACGGCGGCGCAGCCCCCGAGCACGATGAGGTCGGCCAGCGAGATGCGCACGCCGCCGGACTGCCCCGCGTTGAAGTCCTGCCGGATCCGCTCCAGCGTCTCCAGCACCGCGCCGGTCCCGGCATTGACGGCCCAGCTGCGCTGCGGCTCGAGCCGCAGCCGGCCGCCGTTGGCCCCGCCACGCTTGTCGGTGCCACGAAAGCTGGCGGCAGCCGCCCACGCGGTGGTGACCAGCTGGGACACGGTCAGACCGGAGTCGAGGAGGGTCGCCTTGAGCGACGCGACCTCGGCGTCGGCGACCAGGTCGTGGTCCACGGCCGGCACCGGGTCCTGCCACAGCTGCGCCTCGGGCACCCACGGACCGAGGAAGCGCGAGACCGGGCCCATGTCGCGGTGCAGCAGCTTGTACCAGGCGCGGGCGAACGCGTCGGCGAACTGCTCGGGGTGCTCGTGGAAGCGGCGGGAGATCCTCTCGTACGCCGGGTCGAAGCGCAGCGCGAGGTCGGTCGTCAGCATGGTCGGCCGGTGCTTCCTCGACTCGTCGAACGCGTCGGGCACGGTCTCGGCGGCGTCCTTGGCGACCCACTGCTTCGCGCCCGCCGGGCTCTCCGTGAGCTCCCACTCGTGACCGAACAGGTTCGCGAAGAACCCCGCACCCCACCTGGTCGGCGTGCTGGTCCAGGTGACCTCGAGGCCGCTGGTGATGGTGTCCTTCCCCTTGCCGGTGCCGTAGGAGCTGTGCCAGCCCAGGCCCTGCTCCTCCAGCGACGCCGCCTCAGGCTCCGGGCCGACATGGTCGGCCGGGCCGGCGCCGTGCGTCTTGCCGAACGAGTGCCCGCCAGCGATCAGCGCGACGGTCTCCTCGTCGTTCATCGCCATCCGGCCGAACGTCTCGCGGATGTCGCGGGCGGCCGCCAGCGGGTCCGGGTTGCCGTTGGGGCCCTCCGGGTTGACGTAGATCAGGCCCATCTGCACCGCGCCGAACGGCCCGGACAGCTGACGTTCGTCACCGTCGGCGTACCGCTCGTCGCCGAGCCAGGTGTCCTCGGGACCCCAGAAGATCTCTTCCGGCTCCCACACGTCCTCGCGACCGAAGGCGAAGCCGAAGGTCTCGAACCCCATCGACTCCAGGGCGACGTTGCCGGCGAGGACGAGCAGGTCGGCCCACGAGACCTGCTGCCCGTACTTCTGCTTGACCGGCCACAGCAGTCGTCGCGCCTTGTCGAGGTTGGCGTTGTCCGGCCAGCTGTTGAGCGGCGCGAAGCGCTGCGCGCCGTCGCCGGCACCGCCGCGGCCGTCCTCGATCCGGTAGGTGCCGGCCGAGTGCCAGCTCATCCGGATGAAGAGCCCGCCGTAGTGGCCGAAGTCGGCCGGCCACCAGTTCTGCGAGGTGGTCATGACCTCGGTGATGTCGCGCTTGAGCGCCACGACGTCGAGCCCCTGGAACGCCTCCGCGTAGCTGAAGCCCTCGCCGAGCGGGTTGGACCTCGCCGAGTGCTGGTGCAGGACCTGGAGGTTGAGCTGGTTGGGCCACCAGTCCTGGTTGGTGTGCGGGCGGCCAGGCTTCGCCTCGGGGGCGTCGATGACCGGGTTCTCGCTCTCGCTGCCGTGCTCAGACACGTCGCTCGCTCTCCTGTCTCGGTGCTGCTCGTCGGGTGCTGCTCGTCGGGTGCTGCTCGTCGGGTGCTGCTCGTCGGGTGCTGCTCGTCGGGCCGGCTGACGCAGGGCTCAGCCAGGTCTGCTGGTGGCCGAGGGGCAGTGGGGGCAGCGGCCCCAGAACACCACCTCGGCCTCGTCCACCTCGTAGGTCGAGCCGTCCGGCGTCAGGCACGGCGCGTGCCCCACCACGCACTCGACGTCGCTGATCGCGCCGCAGGACCGGCACACCGCATGGTGGTGGTTGTCGCCGACGCGCGCCTCGTAGCGCGCGAGCGAGCCCCGCGGCTGGATGCAGCGCACCAGGCCGGCTCCGGTCAGGGCGCGCAGGACGTCGTACACGGCCTGGTGGGACAGCTCGCCGAGCGATGCCCGCGCCGCGCCGATCACCGTCTCGGTGTCGGCGTGCGGGTGCTCGTGCACCGCGCTCAGCACGGCGAGCCGGGGGCGAGTCACCCGCAGGGCGGCCCCGCGCAGCGCCTGCTCGAGGTCGGCGGTCGTCGGCATCACCGGCATCCTTGCGGATTGTCTTGAACGAATCAAGACAGGGCGGCGACCGCCGGGCAGGCGCTCACCAGAGCAGGGCGGTGGCCGGGTCGTCGAGCACCCGGGCGATGTCGGCGAGGAACATCGAGCCGAGCTGGCCGTCGATCAGCCGGTGGTCGAACGACAGCGAGAGCTGGGTGACCTGCCGGACTGCGAGCTCGCCGTCGACGACCCACGGCATCGGCCGCACCTGGCCGAAGCACAGGATCGCCGACTCGCCGGGGTTGATGATCGGCGTCCCGGAGTCGACGCCGAACACGCCGACGTTGGTGATCGTGATCGTGCCGCCGGCCATCTCGGCCGGCTGGGTGCGCCCGGCCCGTGCGGTGTCGACCAGCGCACCGAGCGCCTCGGCCAGCTCGCGCAGCGACATCCGGTCGGCGTCCTTGATGTTCGGCACGACCAGGCCGCGTGGGGTCGCAGCCGCGATGCCGAGGTTGACGTAGTGCTTGACCACGATCTCCTGCGCAGCCTCGTCCCACGACGCGTTGACCTCGGGGTTGCGCCGCACGGCGAGCAGCAGCGCCTTCATCAGCACCAGCAGCGGGCTGACCTTGACGTCACGGAAGTCACGGTCGGCCTTGAGCCGCTCGACGAGCTCCATCGTGCGGGTGACGTCGACGGTGACCCACTCGGTGACGTGCGGCGCGGTGAAGGCCGAACCGACCATCGCCGCAGCGGTCATCTTGCGCACGCCCTTGACCGGGACGCGCGTCTCACGGACACCCGGCTCCGGGCGGTACGTCGCTGCCGGCGCCGCTTCGCTGCCGGGCTGCGCCGCCCCGCCGGCGGCGGCCTCCACGTCGGACCGGGTGACCACGCCGCCCTCGCCCGACGGCACCACGGTGCTCAGGTCCACACCCAGGTCCTTGGCCAGCTTGCGCACCGGCGGCTTGGCGAGCACCCGCGCGCCGTTGCCGCCGGCGCTGTCGCCCACCGTGTGGGCCGGCGCCGACTCGGCGACGTGCTCGAGCTCCGGCTCACGCACCGGGGTCGGCGTCGTCATCATCGAGGTCTGGACGGCCTGCTGCGCGGCGGCCGCCGAGGCAGCCGCCGGTGTCGCGCCGGTGCCGCCCTTGCGGGGCCGCCGGATCGCCGAGGTCGTGCGCGGTCCGTAGCCGACCAGCACCGACGTACGGCCGCCGGGAGCCGGACCGCCGATCAGCCCGGGCTCGACGGCCTGGTCCTCGGCCGGGGTGCCGATCGCGCTCTCGTCGGCCGGAACCGGCGGCGCCATGTCGTCGCGCGGGGGCGCGGCGTCGTCTCGCGACGGAGCAGGTGCGGCCCCGCTGCCGTCGTCCACCGTGATGATCGGGGTGCCGACGTCGACCGTGGTGCCCTCGTCGACGAGCAGGTCGGACACGACGCCCGCGAACGGGCACGGCAGCTCGACGAGCGACTTGGCCGTCTCGATCTCGACGATGATCTCGTTGACCTTCACCGTGTCGCCGGGCTTGACCTTCCACGACACGATCTCGGCCTCGGTCAGACCCTCACCGACGTCGGGGAGCTTGAACTGCTTCATCTGCGGCGGACTCCTAGCGCGTCAGTACGCGAGCGAACGGTCGACGGCGTCGAGGATGCGGTCGAGGTCGGGGAGGTACTCCTCCTCCACCCGGCTGGGCGGGTAGGGCGTGTCGAACCCGCCGACCCGCATCACCGGTGCCTCGAGGGAGTAGAAGCACTGCTCGGTCACCCGGGCGGCGACCTCTGCGCCCATCCCCAGGAAGACCGGCGCCTCGTGCACGACGACGAGCCGGCCGGTGCGCTCGACCGAGCCGCGCACCGCGTCCATGTCGAGCGGGGACAGCGAGCGGAGGTCGACGACCTCGATCGAGGTGCCCTCCTCGGCGGCAGCGGTCGCCGCCTCCATGGCGGTCTTGACCATCGGGCCGTACGTCGCGACGGTGATGTCGGTCCCCTCGCGGGCGACCCGCGCGCTGTGCAGAGGGAGCGCCTGGTCCAGGCTCATCGACTCGTCGAGCTCGGCCTTCTCCCAGTAACGGCGCTTGGGCTCGTAGAGGATGACCGGGTCGTCGGTCGCGATGGCCTGCTGCACCATCACGTACGCGTCGACCGGGTTCGAGCAGGCCACCACCCGGAGCCCCGCGGTGTGGGCGAAGTACGCCTCGTTGGACTCGCTGTGGTGCTCGACCGCGCCGATGCCGCCCCCGACCGGGATCCGCACGACGACCGGCAGCGAGACCTTCCCGAGCGCCCGGGCCCGCATCTTGGCCAGCTGGCTGACGATCTGGTCGAAGGCGGGGTAGACGAAGCCGTCGAACTGGATCTCGCACACCGGCCGGTACCCGCGCAGGGCCAGGCCGATCGCGGTGCCGATGATGCCCGACTCGGCGAGCGGCGTGTCGATGACCCGGTCCTCGCCGAAGTCCTTCTGCAGCCCGTCGGTGACCCGGAAGACGCCGCCGAGCTTGCCCACGTCCTCGCCCATGACGAGGACCTTCGGGTCGTCCTCCATGGCCTTGCGCAGGCCCATCGTGATGCCCTTGGCCAGGGTGATCTGGGTGCCCATGGTCAGTGCGCCTCCTCGAACGTGGCCAGGTAGGCGCCGAACTGCTCGCGCTCCTCGTCGACCAGCGGGTGCTGGTCGGCGTAGACGTGGTCGAAGATGGACAGCGGCTCCGGGTCCGGCATGTCCAGGCATCCCTTGCGCACGTGCGCCGCGAGCTCGTCGGACTCGGCCTCGACCGCGTCGAAGAACGGCTGGTCGGCCTTGCCCGAGCGGACCAGGTAGGCCTTGACCCGCTCGATCGGGTCCTTGAGCTTCCACGACTCGAGCTCGTCGGAGAGCCGGTAGCGGGTCGGGTCGTCGGACGTCGTGTGGGCGCCCATCCGGTAGGTGTAGGCCTCGACCAGCGTCGGTCCGCTGCCCTCACGGGCGTTCTGCAGCGCGGCCTTGGTGACTGCGAGGCAGGCGAGCACGTCGTTGCCGTCCACCCGGACGCCGGGGAAGCCGAAGCCGGCGGCCCGGCGGTAGAGCGGGATGCGGGTCTGGCGCTCGATCGGCTCCGAGATGGCCCACTGGTTGTTCTGGCAGAAGAAGACGACCGGGGCGTTGAAGACGCTCGCGTAGATGAAGGCCTCGTTCACGTCGCCCTGGCTGGTGGCGCCGTCGCCGAAGTAGGCGATGACCGCGCTGTCGGCGCCGTCCTTCTGCATGCCCATGGCGTAGCCGGTGGCGTGCAGCGTCTGCGCACCGATGACGATCGTGTAGAGGTGGAAGTTCTTCTCGTTGGGGTCCCAGCCGCCGTGGTTGACGCCGCGGAAGAGACCGAGGAGGTTCAGCGGGTCCACACCGCGGCACCAGGCCACGCCGTGCTCGCGGTAGGTCGGGAAGGCGTAGTCGTCGGGCGCCATCGCGCGGCCGGAGCCGACCTGGGCGGCCTCCTGGCCGAGCAGGCTGGCCCAGATGCCCAGCTCGCCCTGGCGCTGCAGGGCGGTGGCCTCGGCGTCGACCCGGCGCACCAGGACGAGGTCGCGGTAGAGCCCGCGGAGCTCCTCGTCGGTGAGGTCGACCGAGTAGGTCGGGTGCTCGACCCGCTCGCCCTCGGGCGTGAGCAGCTGCACGAGCTCGGGCTGCTGGGCGGCGGGCTGGGTCAGCTCGGTCACGGGCACTCCTCGTCGGCTCGAGCCGGTGCCCCGGGGTCGCCGTGGGCTCGGCGTCGGGCCAGTCGTCCCGGTGGGCCGCGGGTGTGCGGTGGCCCGGGAAGGTCTGGGCCTTGCAGTGCGGTGCCCCGGAGGGGCGAGCCAACGGTACCGGCGACCGGCGC